>CAZVDJ010000876.1:0-2088 GCA_964626245.1 uncultured Gemmatimonadaceae bacterium | reverse complement strand
GAACAGCAGGTCGTACTTGAGCGGACAGACGTCGGTGATGCGCAGCGCGTACGCCACCAGCGATCCCGCCGCCGATCCACGGCCGGGCCCCACCGGGATGCCGCGATCGCGCGCCGCCTTGATGAAGTCGTAGGTGATGAGGAAGTAGCCCGAGTACCCGGTCTTCGTGATGACCCCCAGCTCGTAGTCCAGGCGCTCCTGCACCTGCGCGGGGAGCGGGTTGCCGTAGCGCTCCCTGGCTCCCGCGGTCGCCAGCTGCACGAGGAGCTCGGCCTCGCTCTGCACGGTGGCGGGGAGGGGAAACGAGGGGACGTGGTACTTCTTGGAGAAGACCACGTCGCACTCATCGGCGACCTTGAGCGTATGCGCCAGGACCTCGGGATGGTCCGGGAAGCGCGCGGCCATCTCGGGGGCGCTCTTGAAGTAGAGCCCCTCGTCGTACTTCATCCGGTCCTTGTCGGCGCGGTCCTTCCCCAGCCCGATGCACAGCAGGACGTCGTGCGCGTCGTGGTCCGTCGCCTTCAGGAAGTGCGCGTCGTTGGTGGCCACCACCGGAAGCCCCATCTCGCGCGACAGCCGGAAGATCTGCTCGTTCAGCCGCGCCTGTCCCTCCGAGTCGTGCGCCTGCACCTCGAGGTAGTAACGGTCCTTGAACGTCTCGGCGTACCACGCCGCCGCCGCGCGTGCGCCGTCCCAGTCGTTGCGCTCCAGGTGCACGGCAACCTCACCCGCCATGCACGCCGACGAGACGATGATCCCCTCGTGGTATTGGGCCAGCAGCTCGCGGTCGACGCGCGGGCGGGTGTAGAACCCTTCCGTGTACGCCAGCGACGAGAGCTTGACCAGGTTCCGGTAGCCCGCGAGGTCACGGGCGAGCAGGACCAGATGGTAGTACGGCTTTTGTCCCGGCGCACTCCGCGCCTTGATGCGACGGTCACCGGGCGCGACGTATGCCTCCATCCCGATGATCGGCTTGACCTTGGCCTTCCGCGCCTTCTCCTGGAACTCCCAGGCGGCGTGCAGGTTGCCGTGGTCGGTGATGGCCAGCGCCGGCTGCTCGAGCTCCTGCGCGCGACGGATCAGGTCGTCGATCCTGTTCGCGCCGTCGAGGAGCGAGTACTCGGAGTGGCAGTGGAGGTGTACGAAGGACATCGGCGGTAACTTAGCCGGGCCCAAGGCACGCGACAAACGCGGCGCGAGCGCGGGGTGATAGTTGTAACTACTTAACTTGCCAACATTTATGGCTCGGCTGCCCGCCGTTCGTCCGTCCCGGCTGCGGCGCGTTCTTCGTGTCGCGACCGCGCTGGCGGTCGTCGCGCTGGTCGCCTTCCTCCTCACCCCCATGGGGCGCTACCTCGTGCGGGCGGCCTGGGAGGAAGGATGGATCCTGGCCCGGCGGCGGTCGATCGAGTCGCTGCTCGCCTCGCCGAACGACGGCGGGACGGCAGGCAACGGCACCGGGCAGCTGGCGGGCCCTCCCGTGGGCGCCCCGGTCACGCTGACGGCGGCCGAGCGCGGCCGTCTGCGGCTCGTCCTTGAGGCGCGCCGATACGCCGTCGAGGTGCTGGGACTCACCGCCGGGGAGTCGTTCACGCAGTACTCGCGCCTCAGGCGCGATACGCTCGTCCTCGTGCTCTCCGCGGCCCGGCGTGACACGCTGGCCCCACATACGTGGTGGTTTCCGGTGGTCGGGCGCTTTCCCTACAAGGGGTTCTTCGACTTTGGCCAGGCGCAGCGCACGGCGGAGCGCCTGCAGCGCGAGGGATACGATACCTACCTGCGGCCGGCGTCGGCCTTCTCCACGTTAGGCTGGTTCAACGACCCGCTCCTCTCCACCACGCTGCGGCTCGACTCGCTCGATCTTGTCGACACCATCATTCACGAGCTCACGCACAACACCGTCTTCGTGCGCAACCAGGTCGCGTTCAACGAGTCCTTTGCCTCGTTCGTGGGGGCGCACGGGGCCCAGGGCTTCTTCCGCGCGCGAGGCGACGTGCGCTCGGCGCGCGCGCTGGCCGCGGCGTGGCGCGACGAGAAGCTGCTGGGGGCGTTCTGGGGGGCGACGCTCGCCGCCGTCGACTCCGCGTA
>CAZVDJ010000875.1:351-2092 GCA_964626245.1 uncultured Gemmatimonadaceae bacterium | reverse complement strand
GCACCGCGCGCTCCACCACGTTGCGCAACTCGCGCACGTTGCCCGGCCAGTCGTACAGGGCCAGCGTTTCCAGCGCCTCGCTGGTGAAGCCCATCGCGCGGCCGCTCGAGTAGCGCGCCAGGAAATGCTCCGCCAGGAGCGGAATGTCGCACCGGCGATCGCGCAGCGGGGGGAGCGTGATCCGGATGGCATTGATCCGGTAGAGCAGGTCGTCGCGAAAGTCGCCGGCTGCCACGAGCGCCTCGAGGTCGCGATTGGTGGCGGTGATCAGTCGCGCGTTGACCGTCACGCGCTGCGTGCCGCCGGCGCGATAGAAGGCCCCCTGCTCCAGGACGCGCAAGAGCGCCCCTTGCAGCCGCGGGTCGAGCGCCGCCACCTCGTCCATGAACAGGGTGCCGCCCGAGGCCAGCTCCAGCAGCCCGGCGCGCCGCCCGTCGGTGCCGGGGGTGGCGGCGGGAGCGGCGCCCGTGTCGTGGCCGAAGAGCTCCGACTCCACCGACGCGCCGCTGATGGCCGCGCAGGCGATGTCCACGAGCGGGCCGCGGCCGCGCTCGGAGAGGCGATTGATCGCCAGGGCCACGAGCTCCTTCCCCGTCCCCGATTCCCCGGTGATGAGCACGGGTGACGCGCTGCGCGCCACGCGCGGGACGGTCTCGAGGACCTCCTTGAGCGCGGGGGAGTCGGTCACCAGTTCCGGGAGCGGGTCGATCGATTGCAGCCGCTTGGTGAGCCGCTCGTTCTCGCGCCCCAGCTCGCGCTTTTCCCAGGCCCGCCGCACCAGGACGTCGATCTCGGCCATCCGGTACGGCTTGGTGAGGTAGTCGTACGCCCCCAGCCGCATCGCGCCGATCGCCGTCTCCACCGTTCCGTTGCCGGTGATGATGATGACCTCGGGCGGGACCGCTTCCTCGCGCAGGTGCCGCAGCACCTCCAGCCCGTCCATCCCCGGCATCACGATGTCGAGGAGGGCCACGTCGAACGTCTCGGCGCGCGAGGCGCGCAGTGCCGCCTCGCCATCGCGCACCACGGTGACGTCGTGGCCACGCGACGTGAGGAACTGCTCGAGCAGGGAACCCAGGTGCAACTCGTCCTCGGCGACGAGGACCTTCACGCGCACGGAGTCGCTCACGCGGCGGGACGCTCGGGGAGGAGGATGCGGAAGGTGGAGCCGGCGCCCACGGCGCTGTCCACCTCGATGCGGCCGCCCAGCTCCGTGATGATGCCGTAGCAGATGGAGAGGCCGAGCCCCGTGCCGCGTCCCGGCGCCTTGGTGGTGAAGAACGGGTCGAAGATGCGCGGCAGGTCGCTGCGCGCGATCCCCCCGCCCTCGTCGATGACCTCGGCGACCACCCCCTCGCGCGGGGTGATCCCCCGCCGCGTGCGGATGGTGATCGTCCCCTGCTCCTCCATGGCGTCGGCGGCGTTGATCATGAGCGACATGAAGACCTGGATGAGCTGCTCGGCGTTGGCGTTCACCAGGGGGAGCTCGGGGTCGAGCAGCTGTTGCACCTGCAGCGTCTTGAAGCGCCGGTGGTGCTTGACCAGGAAGACCGCCTGCTCCACCACCTCGTTCAGCGGGACGTCGCCCTTCTCGGCGGAGCGCGGGCGCGAGAAGTCCAGCAGGCCATCCACGATCTTCTTGCAGCGCTGGATCTCGGAGTCGATGATGCGCAGGAAGTCGCCGGCCTGCGCGGGGACCTCGCACCCGGCGTCGCGCAGGTCGTCCAGCCGCAGCGCCAGG
>CAZVDJ010000875.1:0-341 GCA_964626245.1 uncultured Gemmatimonadaceae bacterium | reverse complement strand
CCAGGCTCTCGGCGCACGCGGAGATGGTGGCCAGCGGGTTGTTCACCTCGTGCATCACCCCTGCCGCCAGCTGCCCGATCGCGGCCAGCTTCTCCGACTGCGCAAACCGGTCCTTGGCCGCCGTCCAGTCGGTCACGTCCTCGCCAATGGTGATGACGTGGGTGATGGCGCCGTCCGTGAGCCGCATGGGGATCTTGGTGATGCGGAAGGCCCGCAGCTCGCCCGAGGCGCGCGACTCGATGTCAAACTGCTGGATGCGTCCCGTGCGGAAGACCTCGTCGAACTCCTTGCGCAGGTTCTCCGCCGGTGCCCGGTGCAGGATCTCGAAGATGGTGCGCCCC
>CAZVDJ010000874.1:0-2096 GCA_964626245.1 uncultured Gemmatimonadaceae bacterium | reverse complement strand
AATCACCAGGGGCGCTTCGTCGAACAGGACGTGCTTGCAGAACGAGCCGGCCAGGTCAGTCTGCCGCGACGTGGCAAGTGCGCCGGAGAGACCGGTCGCCCCAAGCAGGAATTGCCGGTCGACGTCGATGACGGTGACCAGGGCGAGCGGCGCCTGCAACCGCGCGGAGAGGAGGCGGGTGAGCTGGTCCAGCTCCGCGGCCGGAGGTCCGTCGAGCAGGGCGCCGTCCCGCAGGGCGCGTAGCCGCTCGGGATCAAACAGGAGCGACCGTTCGCGCTCGGTGGGGCGCCAGAGCGGACCGTCCGGTCGATCGCACGTCGTGGAGGGTGCGGGAGAGCACGCCTGGTCGACGGTGGCAGAAGAAGTGGGAGACACCGCGGAGGGGTGCGGCTCGCGGGAGAGGGACATGCCCTCAGTGTCGGCCGGGAACGCCGTATCCTGCAGCGGTGATTCCACGCAACTTGTGTAGTGACAGAGAGTTGGAGGCTTCCAACCTGCTCGCGTCCGGACCGGTCACGCGCCAGGGCGTGTGTGAAGCTGCGCTCATCGCGAGCGGCCAACGCCGACGAATTCCGGGCGCCGGACTCGCCGGTTCGACACACGTCGGAAACCCTTTGCGCGACCGGGGCGACTAACCCCACGTTCGTCGTTCTGCCGTCCCGGCGCGCCGCCTCGGCGTTGGCCGCGAGCGCTTCCCAGCCCCCCGATTGGAGACCTTCCCGATGCCGTCCCGTCGTCAGCCACCGGATCACGCCCGCCGCCCGCTCCTGCGGGTCGCGGTCGCGTCGTCGGCGCTCCTGCTTCCATTCATCGCGGTCTCCGCATCGGCGCAGGCACCGCGCGTGTTGTCCAAGCCGGACGCGGAGTTCTCGGAGCCGTTCACCAACGTGGGCGGGGTGCGTGAACTCAAGGACGGGCGCGTGGTGGTCATCGACCCGCGCGACAAGATCGTGCAGGTGGTCGACTTCAAGAGTGGCGAGGGCGTGAAGGTGGGGCGCGAGGGATCGGGTCCTGGCGAGTACGCCGTTCCGCTGCGCATCGTCCCGCTTCCGGGCGACTCGAGCGGCGTGTACGACATGCTCAACTCGCGCCTGCTGGTGGTGCTGCCCAACGGCAAGCCGGGGCCTTTCGTGACCATCGACCAGCCGCAGGCGGGGGGACCGGGGGGTGCCACGGTGCGCATCGGCTCCGCCATGCCGCGCTTTGCCGACGCGCGCGGGCGACTGTACTGGACGGGACCGGCCTTCACGCCGGGCGCCGGTGATGGTCCGCCCAAGTCGGCCGACTCGGTGCCGGTGCTGCGTTACGACCGTGCGTCGAAGAAGACGGACACGCTGGCGTGGGTGCGCGTCCCCAGGAACAACGTGCAGACGAGCGGTGGCAGCGGCAACATGCAGGTTCGCATCGGCGTGTCGAATCCGTTCACGGCGCGCGACGAGTGGGGGGTCACGCCGGACGGCCGAGTGGTGGTGCTCCGCTCCCCCGAGTATCGCGTGGAGTGGTACGGCCCGTCGGGCAGGGGGACCACCAGCACCATCGCCTACGACCGCGTGAAGGTGACCGAGAAGCACAAGGCGCAATGGCGCGAGTCGCGCAGGCAGCAGACCACGATGATGGTGACGATGAACAACGGGCAGCGCTCGGTGCAAACGGGCCCGCCGCCCGCGAACATGCCGGATCCTGGTGACTGGCCGGACGTGATGCCCCCCTTCCTGGACAATGCCGTGCAGGTGGCGCCCAACGGCCTGGTGTGGGTGAACCGCACACGCGACGCCAACGACGACACCCCCAACTACGACGTGCTGGACGCCAGCGGCAAGGTCGCGATGAAGGTGGAGCTGCCGAAGGGGACGCGCCTGGTGGGGCTGGGGAACGGCGTCGTGTACACCACCCGCACCGACGAGGACGACCTGCAGTACCTGCAGCGGTTCCGGGTGCCGTAGCCGGGCGGCAGGTCACGCCAGCCCGACCGAACGGGGCGTCGCGCGAGAGCTCACTGGGAGCGTCCTGACTCGCGCGCGCGAGCTCAGTCCCCGCTCCACGGGTGCCAAACGAGCCACTGCGCCAGATCCTCGTCCGTCTCGACGCCATACACC
>CAZVDJ010000873.1:0-2098 GCA_964626245.1 uncultured Gemmatimonadaceae bacterium | reverse complement strand
ATAAACAATCAACCACACTCAATACAAACACGACGCACTTCCAATATATCAACCATTCAGCTCCGGGGCTCGGCGCTTCTCCTCGGCGGAGTCGAAGACCAGCTGGCCGCGGTTGATCTCCAGCACGCGCAGGTCGGCGCGCTTGACCAGCTCCAGGTTGTGCGTGGCCATGACCACGGCGGTCCCCGCGGCATTGATGTCCCGCAGCAGCTGGAAGACGCCGCGCGTCGCGCGATCGTCCAGGTTGCCCGTGGGCTCGTCGGCCACCAGGACGAACGGGTCGTTGGCTAGTGCGCGCGCGATGGCCACGCGCTGTTGCTCGCCGCCGCTCAGTTCGCGCGGCAGGTTGGTGGCCTTGGAGGCCAGTCCCACCTGCGTGAGCAGGCGCGACACCTTGGGATGGATCTTCTCGTGCGGCGTCCCGATGACGTCCAGGGCGAAGGCCACGTTTTGCTCGACCGTGCGGTCCTCGAGCAGGCGAAAGTCCTGGAAGACGACGCCCAGCTTGCGGCGCAGCAGCGAGATCTCCTTGCGCGTCACCCCCTTGGAGCGGGTTCCGCTCACCCACACGTCGCCGCGCGTGGGAAGTTCATCGAAATAGATGAGCTTCAGGATCGAGCTTCCCGGCGCCGGAGGGCCCCGTGAGGAAGACGAACTCCCCTTTGTTGATTGCGAACGAGACGTCGTTGAGGGCGACGCCCGTGCGAGGGTATTCCTTGTGGACGTTCGCGAATCGGATCACGGCGGGGACGCTGGTAACCGACCAGAAGGACGACCGAGGGGGCGCGAAGGTCAGCGCGTCGTCCCTACCCGCGAGGCGTGGGGATGTTCGGGCGTTCGCGGTCGGGGCGCACGAGCCGGATCACCTCGGAGACGGCGAGTCCGGCGATGTCCTGCACCGCCACGCCCCCCCGGGGCAGTGTGGCGTCCAGCACCACCGTGGCCAGCTCGTTCCGCCGGGGTCCCTGCACCCAGACCAGCTCGCCCTCGTTGAGCAGCCGCACCGCCGCATCGTCGGGGCGCAGCGCGACGCGCGGGCCGCGGTTGGGATCGCCCTTGCGCGTGGCCGAGAAGCCCACGACCTGCAGCGGAGGGTTTGAGGAGAGGGCCATGGCACCCCTCCGGCGTCAGAGGGCGAGCGCGAGGGAGACGTAGCCGTCGTCGCGGCGCATGACGAGGCGGCGCGCGGAGAGCCAGTCCAGGACCTCGCAGGCGCGCTCGGCGGGGGCGCCGAGTTCGCGCTCCACTTCCTGCGGCTGCACGCGGCCGTGGGTGTTCACCAGCTGCCACGCGCGGCGGGCCGGCTCCTCCAAGGAACCCACCAGGCGCAACCGGCCATCCTCGTCCTCGACGATCACCGCGAGGTCGTAGCGCTCCAGGACGGCCTCGATCGCCTCCAGGTGGCCGTCGTGCACGCCGCGGATGAGGAAGTAGCGTTGCGGCTGCGCCTTCGCGTTCTGGTAGAGGTCCAGCAGCTTGCCCACGACCTCATCGGCGCACGAGAAGTCCAGCATCTTCACGTGGGCGAAGTCGATGACCGTGACGTTGGGCTCCGGCTGCTCGGCGAGCGCGGCTTCGATGGCCTGGCGCACGGCCACGCCGGTGGGGCGCGTGACCAGGTTCGTGTACAGGTCGCACACGTTCTTGCGCAGCACCGAGGAGATGGAGATGTGGTAGATCACCGCTGGGGTACCCGTTCCGGTATCGTGATCTGGACCTGCGCCCCCGGCAGGGGGGACAGGTGCTCGCGCATGGGGAGGTCGTCGTCCCAGGGCGGAATGAGCGAGATGCGCGCCGTGCCCGATCGCACGGACAGCTTCCCGTCCCACCGCCCCACGTACCGACGGACCCCCGCGAGCCCCTGGCCGCGTCCGGGATCACGGAATCGACTGACGCCACGAATCACCGCTTCCTCGAGCGCCATCGCGTCGTCCCACCGGTCGGAGAGCTTCCGGCCCGGCGCGCTCTCCAGCGACCGGCGGAAGCCGATCCCGGCGTCACAGACGGCGATGACCACGACACGACGCCCCAGGCGCTGGCGGTAGCGGTACGTCTGCACCGCCACCCAGCCCATGGTCTGCGCGTGTTCCACGATGGC
>CAZVDJ010000872.1:0-2098 GCA_964626245.1 uncultured Gemmatimonadaceae bacterium | reverse complement strand
TTCCAGCGTCCGCGCCACAGCGTCCCAGTCGAAGGGCGAGCCGGTCCCGCCCACGCGCCCCCCCACCTTGGCGTCGAGCAGGATGCCGTCGGCGGCATGGGCCACCTCGAGCGCGCGTTCATCCACCCGATCTCCCTCGACGGGCACCACGCTCCACAGCGCGGCCTCGGTGAGCGAGCGCAACGCCGAGAGCCGCCGTGCGTCGGCGGCGCCGTGAAGCTGCGCAATGTCGAGCCCCAGTCGCCGCGTGACCGCCGCGACCACCGCTGGTTCCTGCGCACCGAAGACTCCCACGCGACGCGCACGCCCCGCCCCCGTCGCGGCACCGGGCGCGGCATCCAGGGCGCGAAGGAGCGCCTCCGCCCACTCCACCGAGAGCTGCCGCGGGCTTGGGGCGAAGATGAAGCCCAGGAAATGCGCGCCTAACGACTCGGCGAGCCGCGCATCGGCCGGCCGCGACAGCCCGCACACCTTGAACCGGAGCGCTGCGTCACGCGCCATGCGCACCTGCGTCCTCGCGACGCGCGCGCGCCGACGCGCCGGCCGCATCACTCGGCACCGCCGGCGCGGACAGTCGCGGTACGGCGGACAACTCTCGCAGGAGGGCGGCCGGGTCGGTGGCCGCCGAGAGCGCGGAGCCGACGAGCACCGCGTGCGCCCCAGTCGCCGCGGCGCGCCCCACGCCTTCCGGCGATTCCATCCCGCTCTCGGCGATGCGCACCCGGTCCGCGGGAATGGCCGGGATGAGGTGCGCGGTGACGCCGGGGTCGATGACCAGCGTCTCGAGGTCGCGGGCGTTGACGCCAATGAGGCGGGCGGGCGTCGCCAGCGCCGTGGCGAGTTCGCCCTCGCTCCGCACCTCCACGAGCGGCTCGATGCCAACCCGAAGCGCCAGCTCGACGAGTGCCGCGAGGCGGTGTGGCGGCAAGGCGCGTGCGATGAAGAGCATGGCCGAGGCGCCGATTGCACGCGCCTCCCACACCTGCGCCTCGTCGACGTGAAAGTCCTTCTTGAGCAGGGGGAGCGCGACGCGGCCGGCCACCTGGCGCAGGTCGTCGACGTCGCCGCCGAACTCGGAGGGTTCGGTCAGGATGGAGAGAGCGCGCGCCCCCGCCGCCTCGTACAGTGCGGCGCGGTCGGCCGCCCGGATCGAGTCGTTGATGCTCCCCTTCGACGGCGAGCGGCGCTTGATCTCGGCGATCACGGCCACCCGATCGCCGCGCCCCAGGGCGTCGGCGAAGGGCGCGGGCGCCGGCGCGCGCAGCGCGCGGTCGCGCAGCGCGTCGAGGGTGGGTGCCAAGGCACGCGCGCGCTCTTCGGCGGCCGCGCTCAGGCGTCCGAGCGGACCGGAGGGCGGGGTCCAGCGGGAATTCTCTTGCACTTCGGGGATTGTTCGGCTAACGTGACTTCGGCAACTGTTCGGGGATCGAAGCGGCAGGGGCACCGCCACGTGGGCGGGGGAGACCCGCCGCGCGCGCTACCTGGGCCCGTCCCACCGTGACCCACCATCCGTCGGGAGTGAACCATGCCGCTCACGAAACGGCAGCGAGAAATCCTCACCTACCTGCAGGATTACGCCGACGAGCGGGGGTACGCCCCCAGCTTCGAGGAGATCGCGGCCCGCTTCAACTATAACTCGCTGGCGACGGTGCATGAGCACCTCACCAACCTGGAGCGCAAGGGATACATCCGCCGGAGCTACAACGAGAGCCGCGCCATCGAGATCCTCCCGTCCGAGCTCTTCACGCGGGCGGTGGAACTCCCGCTCCTGGGATCGGTGGCCGCCGGTGTTCCCATCGAGGCGTACACGCACAACGAGTCCATTGCCGTCCCGCAGGAACTCGTCAGCCGCAACGGCAGCCACTACGTGCTGCGCGTTCGCGGCAACTCCATGATCGACGAGCAGATACGCGACGGCGACTTCGTCATCGTCAACGAGCGACGCAGCGCCGACAACGGGGAGATGGTCATTGCCCTCCTCAACCAGAGCGGCGCCACCTGCAAGAAGTTCTACCGCGAGCGCGATGGCCGCATTCGCCTGCAGCCGGCCAACGAGTCACACACGCCGATGTACGTCCACGAGAACGACATCGCGATC
>CAZVDJ010000871.1:0-2099 GCA_964626245.1 uncultured Gemmatimonadaceae bacterium | reverse complement strand
CGCCGCCTGCTGGACCAGACCACCGTGCTCGTGCCGCGAACGGTAGGCGAGCTCGGCGTTGCGCGTGGCGAGATCGACGAGGCGGCGGCGGTCGCCGCGCTGCGGCACCACGATCCGCACCTTGCGCTCAGCCCGCGCCGACAGCCATTCCTCCATCACGTCGGCGTCCTCGAGCGGCACCGGCACGTAGACGTCCCGCGGCGGCACCTGCTCCTCGTAGAACTGCTGCAGCGCCGCCTCGACCACCGCGTCGGCGCCGCCGGCGACCTCGTCGGCGTGGCTGAAGAGCGTCACCCGCTCCACCACCCGGCCGCGCCGCACCTGGAAGACCTGGATCACCGCGCCGCGGTCGCCGACGGTGACGCCGAAGACGTCGCGGTCGCCGAGTTCGGCGGTGGCCATCTTCTGCTGGCGGGCGCCGAGCGCCTGCACGACGCGCATGGCGTCGCGGTGCTGCGCCGCCTCCTCGAACCGCTCGGCGGCGGCAGCGGCGCGCATCCGCGCGTCGAGTTCTCCGGCCAGCTCGTCGTTGCGGCCCTCGAGGAGATAGCGCACGTCGCCGACCGCCTGGGCATAACGCTCGGGCGTGCACAGCGCGGCGACGCACGGCGCCAGGCAGCGCTTGATGTCGTATTCGAGGCACGGCCGCGGCCGCCGGCCGGTGATGACCTCGCTGCACGAGCGCAGGCCGAACAGCTTGTGGCTGAGCGACATGGTGCGCCGGGCCAGCGTCGCCGGCAGGAACGGCCCGGCGTAGAGGTCGCCGTCGCGGGCGACCTGGCGGGCCACCATGACCCGCGGATACGCCTCGCTCAGCGTCAGCCGCAGGTACGGGTAGTTCTTGTCGTCGCGCAGCAGGATGTTGTACTTCGGTGCGCGGCGCTTGATGAGGTTGTTCTCGAGTGCCAGCGCCTCGACCACCGAGTCGGTGACGATCACCTCCAGGGTGGTCACCTCGTCGAGGAGCGCGTCGGTCTTCGGGTTGGTGCCGTAGGCGCCGAGATAGGTGCGGACCCGATCGCGCAGGGCCCGCGCCTTGCCGACGTAGATCGTCTGGCCGTCGCGGTTGCCGTACAGGTAGACGCCGGGCTGCTCGGGCAACCGCGCGATCTGGTCCTTGAGATCCTGAATGGCCATGCTACGCTAGAGCCGGATTTTCGCGATTTCCCGCTGATTCATCGTAACGCATGACCTTCACCGGCTTCATCGGCGCGGCCTGCATGTTCCCGCTGCGCCTGATCATCAACGCCAGTGTCGCGCTGGGAATCCACCCCAACGTCCTGACGCTGGTCGGCGTGCTGATCAACGTGTGGGCGGCGTGGGCGCTGGCGGTCGACCGGTTCGTGCTGGCCGGCGTCATCATGATCTGCGCCAACATCTTCGACTTCATCGACGGCAAGGTCGCGCACATCACCGGCAAGCAGTCGGAGTTCGGCGCCTTCTGGGACTCGACGCTCGACCGCTTCTCCGATCTCGCGCTTTTCACCGGACTCATCTGGCTCTATTCGTCGCTGGGCCGCGAAGGCTACGTGCTGGTCGCCACCTCGGCGCTGATCTTCTCGATCATGACCAGCTACGCCCGGGCCCGCGCCGAGTCGCTGATCGAGAAGTGCAAGGTCGGGTTCATGGAACGGCCCGAGCGCATCGTGCTGTTCATGATCGGCGCGTTCACCGACCGGATGGCCGGGGTGCTGTGGGTGATCCTGACGCTGGCGGTGGTCACGGTGGCCAACCGGATCTACTACACGTATCTCGAGCTGAACCGCCTGCCGATGCCGTCGACGAGCGGGCCGCTCGGCGTGTTCTGGCGCTTCTTCTTCTGGCGCGACGAGCGGGCGACGGTGCCGTACGACGTCTGGGTGATCGCCATCCTCGCCTTCGTGTGGCTCACCCCGCCCGACTGGCTGCGCGATCCCACGGCGTCCGGGCTCGGCCTGCTCGGCTACGTCCTGCGCTGAGGGCGCCGTCGCCGACCCGCGCCTCCACTGGCTGGAGGTGCCGGTCGCGGCGCCTCCTCCAGGCCGCATGATTGTTCAGCGTCAGCAGCCCTGAGGCCAGGAGGAGGTGCCACGGCCGGCACCTCCGGCCAGCGACCGGGA
>CAZVDJ010000870.1:0-2099 GCA_964626245.1 uncultured Gemmatimonadaceae bacterium | reverse complement strand
AGGCCGTCGACGAGGCCACCCTGCAGGAACTGGCCGATCGTCACCATGCCCGCGTTGCGCGGAATCGTTGGCGATTCGAGCAGGTGGCGCGCATGCTCACCACGCCGCGTTGCCGCCGACTGGTCTTGCTTCGATATTTCGGCGATCCGGCGCCCGCCCATCCCTGCGGAGCGTGCGATCGCTGTGGCTTCGACACGGACGGTGGTGGTGCGCCGTAGGTCGGGCAACGGGGCGTACCGCCGGCAGCACGCCCCTGGAGCGCATGCCGAACGGCACGGCTCCGCAGCGGCGCGACGGCCCACGACTCACTCCTGGCATGGACGACACGCAGTACTTCTCCGAGCAGCATCTGCAGGTGCGCGACATGGTGCGCGCCTTCGCCCGCGAGGCGGTCGCCCCGGTTGCCGCGCGTTATGACGCCTGCGCCGAGTTCCCCTGGGAGAACATCCGCAAGATGGCCGACCTGGGGCTCCTGGGGGTGCCGTGGCCCGAGGAGCTGGGTGGAGCGGGGCTCGACCTCACCAGCTACATGATCGTGATCCACGAGCTGGCCAAGGTCGATGCGTCGCACGGGCTCACCATCTCGGCCCACACCACCCTCGGTACCTCGCCCATCGTCTACTTCGGCAACGACGAGCAGCGGCGCCGGTACGTCCCCCTGCTGGCCTCGGGGCGCGTGATGGGAGGGTTCGGCCTCACCGAGGAAGGGGCGGGCAGTGACGCGGGCGGCACGCGCACCACCGCGGTGAAGAAGGGAGATCGCTACATCCTGAACGGCTCCAAGCGCTTCATCACGCACGGCGGCGTTGGCGAGATCTTCGTCGTCACGGCGGTGACCGATGCGGAGAAGGGGACGCGTGGCGGGATCTCGTCGTTCATCCTCACCAAGCACAACGACGACCTGGGACGCGCGGAGCCGTACGGCGTGGGGCACGCCCCCGAGCTCGCGCCCATGCCCGGCTTCCGGTCGGGCCGCAAGGAGGACAAGCTCGGGTGGCGCGCCTCCGACACGCGCGAGCTCATCTTCGAGGATGTCGAGGTGCCGGAAGAGAACCTGCTCGGCACCGAAGGCGAGGGATTCGGCAACTTCATGCGCACGCTGGACGCCGGGCGCATCGGCATCGCCGCACTCTCGCTCGGCATCGCCGAGGGTGCCTTCGAGGAGGCGCTCAAGTACTCCGCCGTGCGCAAGCAGTTCGGCCAGCCGATCTCGTCGTTCCAGGGGGTCTCGTTTCAGCTGGCGGACATGGCCACCGAGATCGAGGCCGGCAAGCACCTGGTGTATCATGCCGCGGCGATGCTGCAGAAGGGGCTCAACGTGACGAGGAGCGCCGCCATGGCCAAGCTCTTCTGCTCCGAGCTGGCCATGCGCGCCACGATCAAGGCCATCCAGGTGCATGGCGGCTACGGCTACACCAAGGAGTATCCGGTGGAGCGCATGATGCGCGACGCCAAGATCTGCGAGATCGGCGAGGGGACCAGCGAGATCCAGCGCCTGGTCATTGCGCGGGAGCTGCTCAAGGACCTTCCGGCGTGACCTTTTCGCGGCTTGCCTCCCGCCTGCGACTGCCCTTGGGCTTCGTTGTCGGGGGACTCTACCTCGCCTTTGCGCGTCCCAGTCGAGAGACGCTCCTCGCCGGGGCGATCATCGCCTTCGTCGGCGTGCTCGTTCGCGCCTGGGCCGCGGGCCACATCGTCAAGAACGACAAGCTGGCAACGACCGGGCCGTACGCGCACACCCGCAATCCGCTGTACTTCGGGTCCTTCCTCATCGCGTGCGGCTTTGCCGTGGCCGCCCACTGGGCGCTGCTCGCCTTCGTCGCCCTGTTCTGGGTGGTGATCTACGGTCCGACGATCGCGCGCGAGCGGGCGAAGATCCTGGAGAAGTTTCCCCAGAGCTATCCCGCCTTCGAGCAGAACGTCCCGGCGTTCTTCCCCCGGATCACCCCGTGGCGGGGTGCCGGCGACGCCGCCGGAGACGGCGAGCGGACCAGCTTCAGCTCGGCGCTCTACCTGCGCCATGGCGAATGGCGGGCCCTGTTAGGCTATCTTGGTGGCATGACCTGGTTGGTGCTGCGACTGCGCGGAGTGGTCGGATG
>CAZVDJ010000869.1:0-2101 GCA_964626245.1 uncultured Gemmatimonadaceae bacterium | reverse complement strand
CCTTCGCGCGCCTGACCGTGGGCGGCGGATTGCACCTGTACTCGGGCGAGAACCGCCTGAACCTGGTGCGGGAGTTCGACGACAGCGTGCGCTACGGAACGTTGGACCGTGACGTGACGCTCTCCTACACGGGGACCGGCGCGTCGGCTGGTGTGGTGGTCACGCCGTTCCGGTGGCTCGCCCTGGCCGGGAGCGTTCGCCAGGGGGGGACGATGCGGCTGCGCGTCGTGGACACCCTGCGCAGCGAGGCCAAGGTGCCGTCGCGCTACGGCGGGGCGGTGCGCCTCGACGTGATCCCGGGGATCACCCTCATGGGGAGCGCCGATCGCAGCGAGTGGTCGCGGTTGAACGGCCTGGGGTCGGCGCAGGCGGCGGCGCGCGATGGGTGGGACTTCGGCGCGGGGGCGGAGTTCGCCGGACAGCGCACGCGCAACGCCTCGTGGGTGTACAGCCTGGGCTTTCGCCAGCGCGACCTCCCCTTCAGCGCCAACGGCGCCGCGGTGACGGAACGCAGCCTGACGGGTGGCATGTCGTTGCCGCTGGCGGGACCCCGCGGAACGATCGACCTGGCGCTGCAGCGGGCCACCCGTGAGGCGGCGGGGGCCGCCTCCGAGCGCGCCTGGCTGGTTTCGGTGGGGCTCTCCGTTCGCCCATGAGGGTGAAGGATGAACGCCCTTCCGCCCGACGCGCCGCTCGTTCTCGTCGCTGACGACTCGGACGCCAACTGCGAGTTGCTGCGCGAGCAGCTGCACTCGCTGGGCTTTCGCACGGTCGTCGCGCACGACGGGCCGTCGGTGCTGGAGGCGACGCTCGTGCAACGCCCGCAGCTCGTCATCCTCGACGTGCACATGCCGGCCGGAGATCTGAATGTCCAGGACGACGGCACCGGCTTCGAGGTCTGCCGCCGCCTCAAGCGCGACCCGCGCACGGCGAGCACGCCGGTCATCTTCATCACCGCGCTCAACGACAGCGACGATCGCATCCGCGCGGTGGAAGCCGGGGGCGACGACTTCCTGGCCAAGCCGCACAACCGGCTGCTGCTGGGCGCGCGCGTCCGCTCGCTCCTGAAGCTCAAGTCGGCGACCGACGCGTTGGAGGAGTCGTACCGTCGCGTGCGCGAGGTGGAGCGCATGCGCGACGACCTGATGAAGATGATCGTGCACGACCTCAAGACGCCGCTCACCTCCATCCTGGCCACGCTGGAGCTGCTGGGTGACGGCGACATCGGGGCGCTCTCCGACCGGCAGCACGAGGCGGTGCGCGACACGCAGGCGAAGGCCGGGTAGCTGCTCACCCTCATCGATGACCTCCTGGAAGTGCGGCGCATCGAGGAGACGTCGATCGCGTTGCACCTGGAGACGATCGATCCCGGCGAGCTGCTCGAGGAGCTGCTGCGCGACTGGGCGCTGCGCTTCCAGCAGGAGCACACGGTGGCGGCGGCCGACGTGGCCGCTGACGCACCACCTTTCCGGGGCGACCGGGGAATGCTCAAGCGGGTCTTCGGCAACCTGGTGCAGAACGCGCTGGTGCACTCCGCGTCGCCCATCGAGCTCACCCTCGTGGCGCGCCCCGATCCCAGTGGCATCCGCTTCACCGTCGTCGACACGGGGCCGGGCATCCCCCCCGAGTACCACGACGTCATCTTCCAGAAGTTCGAGCAGGTGCGCACCGCGCATGCGCCGCGCGTGCGCACCTCGGGGCTGGGACTCACCTTCTGTCGCCTGGTGGTCGAGGCGCACGGCGGCCGCATCTGGGTGAAGAGCGCCGAAGGGGAGGGGAGCAGCTTTCACCTGGTGCTGCCGCTCGCCGGCGCGGAGGGCGAGCTACCGACGGGGAGCGGCGCGCGATGAAGGTCTTCCTGCGCACCTTTGGCTGCCGCGCCAACCAGTACGATTCCGAGCTGGTGCGGGCGATGGTGGAGCGCGCCGGCGGCGAGGTCGTGGCCGCGGCAGCGGACGCCGACGTCGCGATCTTCAACTCCTGCGCGGTGACGGCCGAGGCCGAGGTGGAGCTGCGCAAGAACGTACGGCGGGCCGCGCGCGAGCGACCGGCGCTGCGCTCCGTGGTCATGGGGTGCGCTGCCGCGCGCGACAACGGCTCC
>CAZVDJ010000868.1:0-2103 GCA_964626245.1 uncultured Gemmatimonadaceae bacterium | reverse complement strand
CCCCCCACCTTCTCCACGAGGGTGGCGGCGGTGGGAAGGAAGGCCGGAAGGACCACCCCCGACGTGCTGCTGTAGGTCGAGATCGCCCCCGTGACGAAGGCGATGGTCCCGTTCAGCGTGTCCGGTGTCGCCACCCGCGCCAGGAGCGAGGTGAAGAGGTCCATCCCCCCGGTCTTCTCCAGCAAGGCGATGAGGGTGGACACCCCGCAGACCATCAGGATGACGCCCCACGGGATGCTGCGCACGGCCGGCCCCTCGTCGCCCGCGCGCAGCAGGAGGAGCATCACGGCGGCCGCGAACGCGGAGAGTCCGAGCGAGAGCTTGAACCCCACCACCCCAACGATCCACGCCACCACGAGCAGCAGCGTGAGCCGCTGTCGACGGTCCATCGGGTCGGCCCGGCGGCTCGCGGGAGCGGGGAGTTCGTCGCCGTCGCCGCCACCCGCCGCCGCCGTGCGGCTGGCGGCGGCCCGCGCCAGGAAGAGCCACGCAGCGAGCGAGACCAGGGCGTGCGCGACGAAGTTGGCCAGGAAGACGCGCCACTCGTGACCGCCAAGCCCGGCGCGCTCCATCGCCGAGCCGGCAATGACGCCCACCGATGAAATGGGCGACAGGTTGCCGGCGTTGGCCCCGTTCGCCACCATCAGCGCGGTGAGGAACTGGGAGACGCCGCTTCGCTCGGCGATGGCCATGGCCAGCGGGATCAGCAGCGCCACGCTGGAGATGGCGCCAGGTCCGATGCTCGACAACACGAAGGCCAGCACGAAGAAGACGAGCGGAAGGACGCGCCTGCTCCCACCCGTCAGCTGCACACCTCGTTGTGCCAGCTGCGCCAGCGTCCCGTTGGTCTCGGCGATCCCGAAGAAGAGGGTGACGCCGACCAGCGTGAGGAAGAGGGTCACCGGGAAGCCGCCCATGACCGCGTCGGGCTTGAGCCCCGCCACGTGCACGCCCAGGATCCAGGCAAAGGCGACGGCGAGCAGCCCCACGTTGAGCCGCGACGTCATCGACAGGATGATCGCCACGACCAGCGCCGCGAGCGACGCGATGGCGGCGTTCACGGCGGGGGGACGGCGGGCGGCGTGACGGCCAGGTCGACTGCGGTCGGCGACCACGGGGGAAGGAGGTGCTTCTGCACCTTGCCCAGCGCGGTGCGCGGCAGCGCCTCCACGCGCACGAAGGCGCGCGGCAGCTTGAAACTGGCCAGTTGCGCGCGGCAGCGGTCATCGAGCGCCGCCACCGAGGCGTCGTCATCGGCCACGACGTATGCCACCGGGAGCTCGCCGCGTCGCGCATCGGGAACGCCCACCACCGCTGCCTCCCGGATGCCCGCGCACTCCAGCAGCAACTCCTCGATCTCGCGCGGATAGATGTTGAAGCCGCCGGAGATGATCAGGTCCGATCGACGACCGGCCAGCGTGTAATAGCCGTCGGCCGAGCGCCGGGCCAGGTCACCGGTGCGGAACCAGCCGTCGGTGAAGGCGTCCGCGTCGGCATCGGGGCGCCGCCAGTAGTGCCGGATCACGTTCGGCCCACGCACGAGCAGTTCACCCACCTCGTCCATCGCCGCCTCTCCGCCATCGGGGCGCAGGATGCGCGTCGACACGCCGGGGAGCGGGAGTCCGACGGAGCCGGGGCGGCGCTCGCCCACATACGGATTGCTGATGTTCATCAGCGTCTCGCTCATGCCGTAGCGCTCCAGGATCACGTGGCCGAACCGCGCCTGGAAGGCCTCGAGCGTTGCCGCCGACAGCGGCGCCGACCCGCAGACGAAGAGGCGCATGTGCGCGCCGATGCGTCGCGCCACGTCGTCGGGGAGCTCCAGCAGCCGCACGTAGATCGTCGGCACGCCGAAGAAGAGCGTGGGCCGGAACCCCTCGAACAGCGACGCGGCGCGCGCGATGTCGAATCGTTCCGCCAGGTGCATGCAGCAGCCGGTGATGAGCCAGGTGACGAGCCCGTTGCCCAGCCCATGCACATGGAACAGGGGGAGGACCGCGAGGTAGCGATCGTCGGCGGTGATCCGCCAGCAGGTTGCCAGCGAGGTGGCGTTGGCGAGGAAGTTGACCGACTCGATGTCGGCCTCGTCGTCGAAGGCGCCGG
>CAZVDJ010000867.1:0-2108 GCA_964626245.1 uncultured Gemmatimonadaceae bacterium | reverse complement strand
AGGTTGGGGGCGCCCGCCGTCACCTGCAACCCGCGGGCGTCGTGCAGGCGTACGCCGGCCACGCTGGCCTGGCGAGACGGCGCCACGACGGTGGCGGCGCTGGCGGTGTTGGCGGCGCCGCGTGCGGCGGCGCTGCCCTGCGCTCCGGCGGCGGAGGGAAGGGCCCCCTGCGACGCGGTGAGGGCCGCAGCCAGGGCGGCCACGGCGGCAGGACGGCCAAGGTGGCGCGAGACCGTGCGAAGGAGGACGAACGGCATGAGTGGTCCGGGTGAAGGTGGCGCGGCGGGGTGAACGGTGACGCCAGTCACGTCGCCCGCCGGGTCGTTGGCGCCGTCACCCACCACCGCACGGGTCGCGGGTGCCGGCCGCGCAATGGCGCAAGCTAGGCGCGCGTCGCGCGGTGACCAATGTCGGCGAATGATGGGCACGGTGCACGACACGCGAACGTGACGCCGGACACATCCGCGCCCTCCGGCTGCGTCACGCGCCATCGCTGGCGGCCCCGAGCGACCGCGCACTATACTACCGCGCCCACGACGATCCTTCCTGCCGCCCACGAGAGACGGAATGCCGACGCCGCCGAACAAGCTCCGCAAGCAGTACAGCAACACCGAGTATCCCGACGTCATCCTCCGTTTCGAGGACGGGCACGAGATCCACGTCCCCAAGGGATCGACGAAGTCGTTCGACTGCTACGCGGGCGAGCGGATCAAGATCCTCGCGAAGTACGACCCCACCTCCACGGAGCGCGAGAAGGTCGACACGCTGCGCGCCGAGCAGTTCCCGGACGCGGTGGCGTGATCGGCTGGTCGGCGCGCGCCCTCGTGGGTGGCGCGCTCGCGAGCGCGCTGTCTCCCTCCCTCGCGCCCGCCCAGCCACCCGCCGCGCCGGTTGCCGTTGATACGGCCGCGCTGCGCCGTCGGCTCGATGCCCTCGCCGATGCCCATCGCGGCGTGGTTGGCTACAGCATCCGCGATCTCGACGGCGGCGCGGTGCTCGAGCGGCGCGGCGACGAGACCTTTCCCACCGCGTCGCTGATCAAGGTCCCCATCCTCGTCACCGTGTACGACCTGGTGGCCAGGGGGATGCTCGCGCTCGACGACCGCCTTCGCGTCCTCGCCATCGACAAGGTCCCCGGATCGGGGCAACTGCAGTTCCTGCACGACGGGATCGAGGTCACGGTGCGCGACGCGGCGTGGCTGATGACGACGATCAGCGACAACACCGCCACCAACCTGCTGCTCGACCGCATCGCGATCCGTCGCGTCTGGGAGAAGATGGAGGCGCTGGGGCTGCCGCACACCAAGGTCCACTCCAAGACCTTCCTGCGCCTGACGAGCGTGGCGATGGACTCGTCGGTGAAGTACGGGCTGGGCGTCACCACCCCCAACGAGATGGCGCGCCTTTTCGAGCGACTGGCGCGCGGCACCGCCGTGTCACCCTCGGCCGATTCGGCCATGCTCGACATCCTGGCGCATAACGAGGACGACCAGCTGCTGCAGCGCCATGCGGCCGGGGTGCGCGCGGCCAACAAGACCGGCGCCACCGATGCGGTGCGCACCGAATGCGCCCTCTTCTACCTGCGCCACCGTGTCGTGGCTTGCGTCCTGACGCGGGAGAACGCCGACACGCGCTGGGTCCTGGACTCCGAGCCGCAGGTGACGATGGCCCGCATGGGCGAGGCGCTCGTGCAGGCCTGGGGCGGCGCTCCGCCCCGTCCGTGATCCGCCTCCTCCCCGAGGTCGCCGAGGCGCTCCTGCAGCGCCGGCCGGTCGTCGCGCTGGAGAGCTCCGTCCTGGCGCAGGGCCTCCCCATCCCTGCCAACCGCGAGGCCGCCGAGCGCATGCAGGCGGCAGTCGCTGCCGCGGGAGCGATCGCGGCGATCACGGCGGTCGTGGACGGCGTTCCCACGCTGGGCCTAACGCCGAGCGAACTGGAGCGCTTCCTGGCGCGCGAGGGGATCGACAAGGTCTCGGCGCGCGACCTGGCCGGCGCGGTGGCGCGCCGGCGCTGCGGCGCCACCACCGTCGCCGCCACCCTCGCCCTAATCGCGCGGAGCGACGTGCGCGTCTTTGCCACGGGCGGCATCGGGGGGGTGCACCGCGAGC
>CAZVDJ010000866.1:0-2117 GCA_964626245.1 uncultured Gemmatimonadaceae bacterium | reverse complement strand
TGGGCGCCACGCTGCTCTGGGCGCGCGGGCGCGACGGAACGCTCGGTGCGCGGCTGCGTCGCGCCCCCTCCCGCCTCACGCGCGGCACCCGGCGCACCGTGTCGGTCGCGGCACTGGTGGCCGCCGGCAGCGGCGGCTTCATCTACTACAACACGAACGTCCTGCACCCCTACCGCAACGATGCCGCGCGTACCGCGCTCGCGGCGGAGTACGAGCGGCGCTTCGGCGCCCACGCCGGCGAGCCGCAGCCCGCGATCGTCGCCACGCGCCTCGAAGTGGAGCTCGCGCCGCGCGCGCGCCGGGCGACGGTGGCCGGAACCTACCGGATGGTGAACCGGCACGACGCACCCATCAGGGAGCTGCACGTCGAGCACGCTCCCGGCGTCACCACACGTGTGCGGCTCGACCGCGCAGTGATTCGCGTGGACTCCGCCCCGGCGCTCGGGCACGACGTGCATCTCCTCGCCGCACCGCTCGCGCCTGGCGACTCGCTCACGCTCACCTTCGACGTGGAGGCCGCGCCGCGCGGCTTCCGCCACACCGGCACGGTGAACAGCATCGTCGAAAACGGCACGCACCTCACCGGCGACCTGCTGCCGTCGATCGGCTACCAGCCACTCCGGGAGCTGATGTCACCCGACGACCGACGCATCGCGGGGCTGCCGCGCAAGGTGACCCTCCCCACGCCCGACGACGTCCATCCCACCGTCCTCTCTGGCGTCACCGGCACGTTCGAGGCGATCGTCAGCACCGACCCTGACCAGGTCGCCGTCGCGCCTGGCACGCTGCGCCGCACCTGGAGCTCGGGCGGGCGGCGCTTCTTCCACTATGCGAGCGACCAGCCCATCGGCGGGCTGCACCAGGTCTTCTCCGCCCGCTACGCCGAGCATCGCGCCGACTGGCGCAACGTCGAGATCCGCATCTTCACGCATCCGGATCACTCGGCGCAGGCGGCGCGCATCGCGCGCTCGGCGCAGGCCTCGCTCGAGTACTTCTCGAAACAGTTCGCACCGTATCCATATCGCTTCCTGCAGTTTGTCGAGCAGCCCGCCCCCGGGATGGGGATGGGGGTGGACGGAAGCGGCGTGGTCACCGTGCTCGAGGGCGCCACGCTCTTCGACGGCTCGGCCGACGGCGTCGTAGGGAGCTTCGAGGTCGCCGCGCACGAGGTGGCGCACCAGTGGTGGGGGGGCCAGCTCACGCCCGCCGTCGCCGAGGGTGCGATCCTCCTCTCCGAGAGCCTCGCCTGGTACTCGGCCATGCGCGTGATCCGCCGGGAGAAGGGGGAGGACGTGTTGCGCCGCTTCATGATGACGATGCGCGAGCCTTACCCGTGGCCGCCGATCCGCACCGGGCTGCCGCTCCTGCGCGCCATCGACCCGTACGCCGGGTACCGCCGTGGGCCATTCGCCTTCTACGCCTTGAGCGAGTATGCGGGCGAGGCCGCGGTGAACGGCGCGCTGCGCACGCTCATCGCGCGCCATCGCGTGGGCGACACGCGCACGACGGCGACCACCCTCGAGCTGTACCGCGAGCTGCAAGCCGCCGTGCCCGACTCGCTGCAGTCGCTGCTGCACGACCTCTTTGCGGCGAACACCTACTGGCGCTTCGACACCGGGCGCGCCGTCGCGCGCCCCACTGCCGACGGCCGATGGGAGGTCACCTTCGACCTCACGACGCGGAAGGTCGTGGTGGACACCGCGGGCGCGGAGACCGAGGTGCCGATCACTGAATGGGTTGAGCTCGGCGTCTTCGCGGCGTCGGAGGGTGGCGGTGGGCTCGGGCGCACGCTCCACCTGGGGAAACACCGCCTCGTCCCCGGCGAGCAGCGCATCACGGTGACGGTGGACGCGCGCCCCGCGCGCGGTGGCGTGGACCCGTACAACCTCCTGGACTGGGAGGAGGGAGACAACATCGAGGCGATCACGGTCGTGGAGGCGACAGCAGCCTGAGAAGTCCCGACGGCGCCACGCCACCACGCGCGCTTCAGCGGCTCCAGCTGCACGCGCGGGTGTCGCCGCACGTGGATCATCGCTCCCACCACTTAGAACGGCGTCGACGGGCGGGCGCCGGGACACGACCGGGCACCATGCGTTGCGGACCAGACGCAGTGACGC
>CAZVDJ010000865.1:0-2118 GCA_964626245.1 uncultured Gemmatimonadaceae bacterium | reverse complement strand
GGTGAGATCAAGACGCTCTTCCTCACCTCGGGGCGCCAGTTCCGGCCGGCGCCACCCCCCGCCTTCGGCTCCGGGGCCTTCCGCGACGACCTGGCCGAGGTGCGGCGCATCGCCGACTCGCGTACGCCAGTGCAGGATTCGCTGGCCAAGTTCTGGGCGATGGCCACCGGCACGATGGTGGTTGGCTACTGGAACACGATGGCGCTGCAACTGCTGACCGCCGACCGGCTGGGCGAGCGCGATGCGGCGCACCTCCTGGCGCTGCTGAATGCGGCGGGATGGGACGCTCTCACCGCCTGCCACGACGCCAAGTACACCTACTGGGTGGCGCGCCCCTCGGGAGCCGACCCGGCCATCGTCACCGCCATCGGCGTCCCGAATCACCCGGCCTTCCCCTCCAATCACGCCTGCCTGTCGGGGACGAGTGCGCAGATCCTGGGCGCGATCTTCCCGGCGCAGCGCGCCGCGATGATGGCGCAGGCCAACGAGGCAGCGATCTCGCGCCTGTACGCCGGGATCCACTACCGCTTTGATGCCGAAGCGGGGCTGGAGATCGCACGCAAGGTGTCGGCACACGCCCTGGAGCTCGATCGCAAGGGGTGGCTGCGGTACCTGGTGCGGCCGTAGTGGCGGTGCGACTGTGGCTGGCTGCATCACACGGGGGGAGTCGCGGGCCATTGCGACTCCCCCCGTGCCCTTCGTCGGCCGTGGCATGCAACGGCCGCCACACGTTACGGACGGGCGCGAGCCTCCAGCAGCGCGAGCAGCGACGGAATGAAGCCCCCAAACGCCCCGTTGCTCATGACGAGCACCACGTCGCCGGGGCGGGCCTCGCCGGCCACCTCGCGTACCAACACCTCCACGTCGGCGCTGGCGTTGGCCGGGATCCCGCGCGCCTCGACCGCCCGGACAATGGCGTTGACGTCCAGCTGCTCGTTCGCCGGGACCTTGTCGTGCGGTTCCGGCAGTCGGATGGAGACGCGCTGTGCGTCGTCGAATGCCCGGCTGTACTCGGCCTGGTGGATGTTGCGCCTCGAGGTGTTGGAGCGCGGCTCGAAGACGGCCCAGAGCCGGCGCGCGGGGTAGCGCTGCCGCAACGCGAGGATCGTCTCGCGCACCGCGGTGGGGTGGTGGGCGAAGTCGTCGATCACGAGGATTCCTCCCACCTCGCCGCGCGCCTCCTGCCGTCGCTTGACGCCGCGGAACGTCGCGAGGCCGCGCCCGATTGCCTCGACGGAGAGTCCTAACGAGCGGGCCGCGGCGAACACGCCCACGGCGTTCTCCAGGTTGTGGTAGCCCGTCATCGGGAGCGCGACGGTGACGGCCTCGCCCTCCGGCGTGTCGATGGTGAAGGTGGTGCCCGCCTCGCTGAATCTCGCCTCGCGCCCGCGATAGTCGGCGGGTTGGTCCCACGCGTACGTCTCCACGCGCGCGGCCGTGCTGCGCCTGGCGAGGTCCACGGCGCGGGGATACGAGGCGGCGACGCCCAGCCAGCCGTCCGGCGGGAGGGTGCCGCCGAGCTTCTCGAAGGCCGACTCGTAGTGCGCCAGGTCGCGATAGATGTCGGCGTGGTCGAACTCCACCGAGGTGAGGAGCGCGGTGCGCGCGCGGTAGTGCAGGAACTTGGGCCCCTTGTCCCAGTAGGCGGTGTCGTACTCGTCCCCTTCCACCACCACGTGCGGACCGCGCCCCAACCGGAAGTTGCCGCCGTAGTTGAGCGTCACCCCGCCCACCAGGAAGGTGGGGTCGAGCCCCGCCTCGGCCAGGACGTGTCCCATGAGTGCGGAGGTCGTCGTCTTGCCGTGCGTTCCGGCGATCGCGACGGAGTGGCGCGTGGCGGCGATGAGGGCACCGAAGGCGGCGGGAAACGACATCTGCGGCAGGCGCCGCTCGCGCACCGCCGTTGCCTCGGGATTCACGCGGCGAATCACGTTCCCGATGATCACCAGGTCGGGACTGGCGCGGTCCAGGTTCTCCGGTGCATACGGCGTGTAGGTCTCGATCCCCCACGCGCGCAGCATGTCGCTCATGGGGGGATAGACGTTCTCGTCGCTTCCGGTCACGACGTAGCCCGCCGCCTGCAACATGCCGGCGAAGGCCCCCATCCCGGTGCCGGCG
>CAZVDJ010000864.1:0-2119 GCA_964626245.1 uncultured Gemmatimonadaceae bacterium | reverse complement strand
TCGAGAACCTCGGCGACGGTCGCGCCGCCACGCTGGTACAGGACGTCCATGCATTCCTGCTCCCGACGGCTGAGGCGCGGGAGGGTGACCGGAGCAGGCGAACTCGAACGTGGCATGAGAGGCTCTCGGGCGGGTGTGCTGAAATTCTAGCACTATGCTAAAACTTCAGCATCGACCTGCGCAAGAGCCAGTTTGCGATCCGGGACAGGCGTGAGGTGTGGGCAGGGGTTCCCCTGCGGGGCATCACTCCGCGAGCGTTCGCGCCCCGCGGACGTCGCACCAGTCGACCTTGGCGACGATGCCCGCGTCGACGGCGGCGAAGGGCTCGTCGAGTGTCATGGCGGCCTCGCGCGACGTGATGAAGAGGACCACCTCGCCGGGCCCCGCCCCGATGCGATCGACGGCCACGAGCGGCGCCCCCACGCTCGTGCCTGCCGCCGAGAGCGGCTGGATCCACTGCAGGGGGATCGCCGCCAGCGTCTCCTGCTTCACCGTCGCGACGACGCGACCCAGCACCCGGGCGAGTTGCATGGGGAGAAACTGGCGTCGTGGTCACGCGCGGGGTAGAGTCCAACGTCCGAACGCGAATCCTGCCTGGCAACTACTGCGCGTCTCGTGTCGATGCCGCTGTGGTCATTGCTCGCTGCACATGGATCGCTCGCGGGGCATCAGGACCCGCTCGCGCGCCGGTGGAGCGGCGTCGTCGCCGCCCTGCTGGCGCTCATGGGCTGTCGTGACCCGTCCAGCCCCCTCCCGATCGTCGAGGAACCCGCGGGGCATCCGATCGCGATGCACGCCTACTCGGCGTGCGGCGTCGGCGCGAGCGACGAGCTGTACTGCTGGGGACTGCTGGACCCGCCCGGCAACGATCTGCCGCCGACGCGCTGGCGGCTCTCGCCCGAACGGCTGGCGCCGGCACCGCGGCTGCGCGTCGTGAGTGCCAGCGCCGGGCCACCCTTTGTCTGCGGCCTCACCGCGCGTGGGGAGGCCTACTGCTGGGGGACCAACTCGAGCGGCCAGGTGGGGGACTCCACGTACGCGTTCCGCGCGACGCCAACGGCGGTCGCCGGGCGCATCACCTTTCGCGAGATCACCGTCGGCGCGACGCACGCGTGCGCGCTCGCACGCGACGGCTCGGCGTACTGCTGGGGCTCGAACGGCTTTGGCGAGTTAGGGAATCCGTCCGTGGAGACACACTCTCCCGTTCCCGTGACGGCCGTGGCGGGGATGCGATTCGCCAGCATCTCCGCGGGGCGATACTTCACCTGCGGCATCTCGCACGACGGTGTGGCCGCCTGCTGGGGCGACGACACCTTCCAGGCGCTCGGGAATGGCGACCAGCCCGGCGGGCCCGTTGCGCGTCCGGTCAGCTCCACGGCGCGGTTCCGGATGGTGAGCGCTGGCGCGTTCCACGCGTGCGCCCTGGACATCGACGGTCGCGCGTATTGCTGGGGGCGTGACGAGTTCGGCGTCGCGGGTGTGGGGGAGTCGGGCCGGCTCGCCCGCGTGCCGGAACGTGTCGCGCGCGACCTGTCTTTTTTCCAGCTGAGCAGCGGAACGGATTACGCCTGCGGACTCGTGTCGTCCGGCCAGGCGTACTGCTGGGGATCCGGCGGAGGCGGTCAGCTCGGTGACGGAGCGGCGACGTCGACGCCTGGACCGGTCGCCGTCGCCGGCGGGCTGCGCCTGCGGCGCATCGTCGCGGGAGGGGCGATCACCGTCGGCATTGGCCACGACGGCGTGGCCTACGGATGGGGCAACAACCTCGGGGGCCTCCTCGGTGACGGCACGCGAGAGTCGAAGCTCACGCCGGCGCGCGTGGCCTCACCGCTTCTCTTCCGCTAGGCACCGCTCATGTCGCCGCTCCACGCGCGACGCGATAGTGCAGCTCCGCGAATCCCGGCCCCACCATCCGCACCGACTGCAGCTGCAGCGACGGACGCGTGATCGCACGCGGCAGCAGCGGCTTCCCACTGCCCAGCGTGACCGATCCCACCTGGACGAAGATCTCGTCGAGCAGGCCGTGATCGTGGAACTGTCCCACCAGGTCGCCACCGCCCATGAGCCAGACGTTGCGCCCGCCGGCGGCGCGCAGCATCGCATCGTGCACGGGGCGCAC
>CAZVDJ010000863.1:0-2135 GCA_964626245.1 uncultured Gemmatimonadaceae bacterium | reverse complement strand
GCTCGATGTAGGTGTGGTCGGCGATCTCCGGGTCGGTCATGATCGTCGCCGGGTTCGAATTGACCAGGACGACCTCGTAGCCCTCTTCCCGCAGCGCGCGCGCCGCCTGCGTCCCCGAGTAATCGAACTCGGCGGCCTGCCCGATGACGATGGGGCCGGAGCCGATGAGGAGGATCTTGTGGATGTCGGTGCGACGCGGCATGGAGGGGTGACTAGGTACGAAGAGCGAGCGGCATCGGGAGGCGAATCCCGGGGCAAGGCGGCCGCCGGGAAATCTACATCGCGTCCCCCTCGCGCAGGCGCTGCACGTCGGCCGCGACCATGAGCTCCACCAGCGACGAGAACGAGAGCGAGGGGCGCCACCCCAGCTCCGTGCGCGCCGCCCTGGCATCGGCCACCAACGACGGCGAGTCGACGGGGCGGTAGAGCGAGGCATCGGCGTCCACGTGCTCCCGGTAGTCCAGCCCCACGGCGGCAAAGGCGCGCTCGCAGAAGTCCCGCACCGAGTGCGACTGTCCCGTCCCGATCACGAAGTCGCGCGGCGCGGCACGCTGCGCCATGCGCCACAACGCGTCGACGTAGTCGCCGGCAAAGCCCCAGTCGCGCCGTCCTTCCAGGTTCCCCAGCGTCACGCGACGCGCCTTCCCTGCCGCGATGCGCGCGGCCGCGAGCGAGATCTTCCGCGTCACGAACTCCTCGCCGCGGCGCGGGCTCTCGTGGTTGTAGAGGATGGCCGACGCCGCGTGCAGTCCGTGGCTCTCGCGGTAGTTGGCCACCAGCCAGTACGCCGCGGCCTTGGAGACGCCGTACGGCGACGCGGGCGCGAGCGGCGTGTCCTCCGCCTGCGGCCAGCGCGAGGGGCGCCCGAAAATCTCGCACGACGAGGCCACCACCAGGCGGGCCGAGGGCGCCTCGCGCCGCAGCGCCTCCATCAGGTGCACCGTGCTGCCGGCATTGGCGCTCAGCGCCTCCATGGGGCGTTCCCACGACGCGTCCACGCGGCTGGCCGCCGCCAGGTGATAGACCTCGGCCGGGTACAGCCGCGCCACCAGCGCCCGCACCGATTCGGCGTCGAGCAGGTCGAGCGCGCACAGTTCCAGGCGGTCCAGGTGCGCGATCCGCCATGCCGACTGCTGGTCGGCGTGGCGCGACGTCCCCACCACGCGATAGCCGCGCGACAGGAGCTGCTCGGCCAGGTAGGAGCCGTCCTGGCCGGTGACGCCGGTGACGAGCGCCACGCGTCCGGCGGCCGGCGTCGTCGGTTCCGGCGCGGCGCCCGCCCGCGTCGCGGGCGGCGACTCGTCAGGCATGGTGGGCCGTGGCGGGAAAGAAAAAGGGAGCGCCTAACGCGCTCCCCTCGTCCTGCCTGCGATGGAGCGCCGGGCTCACGCGACGGCGGCACCGCGCGGTGCGCGCTCGACCTTGCCGGCCGACATGCAGCGCGTGCAGACCCTCACCTTGATCGTCTTGCCGCCCGAGAGGACGCGCACGACCTGCAGGTTGGGCTTCCACGTCCGGCGCGTCTTGTTGTTCGCGTGCGAGACGTTGTTGCCGTACGCCACGCCCTTGTCGCAGACGTAGCAGCGGTTGCGGTTGATGGCCATGCTCTCAGCCCTCCACGAGCTCGATGCGCGCCATCTCCGCACCATCGCCCTTGCGATGGCCGGTCTTGAGGATGCGCGTGTAGCCGCCGGGCCGCTTGAGGTACTTGGGCCCGATCTCCTTGAACAGCTTGTCGGCGGTTTCCCGCTTGTGGATGTGCACGCCGGCGAGCCGGCGATCGTGCAACGTCCCCGAGCGGGCCTTGGTGATCAGCTTCTCGATGAAGGGCCGCAGTTCCTTCGCCTTGGCCTCGGTGGTCTCGATGGCCCCGTGCTCGATCAGCGACGACGCGAGGCCGCGCAGCAGCGCGAGCTTCTGTTCGCTGGTCCGGCGAAGCTGGCGCCCCGCTTTCCTGTGACGCATTGCCCTTACTCCTCTTCGTCGTCTGGCGCGTTCGCGGCGGCGCGGCTGGGCGGGGTTCCCCAATCGAGGATCCGCACCCCGTCACCGTTCTCCTCGTAACGCATGCCGAAGTTCAAGCCTTCGCGCTCCAGGAGTTCTGCAATCTCCTGCAGCGACTTCTTCCCGAAGTT
>CAZVDJ010000862.1:0-2157 GCA_964626245.1 uncultured Gemmatimonadaceae bacterium | reverse complement strand
CAGGTCCTTCGACGTGCTGTCGGCCAGGTCACCCTGCGCGTCAGCGGCAACGGGCGAGCGCAGCCCCGGAAGGACCGAATGGTCCGCGTCGCCGGGGAAGGCGTGGTGCTCATCCTTGAAGCGACCGGCGACCACGTCGGCCACCGTCAGCGCCTGCGCGATCCCGCGCCCGTGCTGCCGCGCCGACCCTTCGGTCGTGACCAGGTCCGAATGCTCGGCGGCCTTCGTCACGCGAGCCTTGGCCTGCGTGAGCGCCAGCGCGCCGGAGCCGTTCCAGGTGCCGCCCAACGCGTCGAGCGCGTTGATGCCGAGGTCCTTGGCGTAGCGCCCGTAGGCCGTGTGCCCCTGCCCCAGCGCCACCGCCACCGTGTCCTGCCGGATGCCCAGGTACACGAATGCCGGCGCCGTGATGCTGCCGGCCGCCGTCTGCACCGTCACGTGGTCGCCCGCGGAGACGCCGAGCTTCCTCGCGGTCATCGGATGGATCTCCACCCACGACTGCCAGAGGATCTTGGTCACCGGGTCGGGGAGCTCCTGCAGCCACGGCTTGTTGGCCCCGGCCCCCGTCCCCAGCACGGCGTGCGGGTAGACGACCAGGAAGTACTCGCCGTCGCCCGCGATTGCGACTGGCGGCTCCGACGAGAAGGCCATGCGGGCCGCCCCGGCGCCGCGCTGCGCGACCGCGCCGTTCGCCATCCCGCTGGTCAGCGCCTGCGTGAAGGCGGCGCTCCCGCCCGGGAAGCGGCTCACCAGGTAGTCGCGGTACGTCCTGGCCGGGAAGCGGGCCGCCGTCGACGGGTCGCCCTGCGCCAGCTGCAACAGCACGTCGGCCGTGGCGCGCGTGTCGAAGATGCGCTCCATCACCGGCTGCTGGAGCGAGATCACCCCCGGCTTGGCCTCGGCGTCACCCCACGACTCCAGGAAGTGATCGCCGGGAAGCACCAGGTCGCACAGCTCCGACGTCTCGTCGGGGCAGCTCGAGAACGACACCTTGAACGGGATCTTTGCCATCGCCGCGGCGAAGCCGACCGCCTTGGGCGTGTCGTACGCCGGGTTGGCCCCGCGCACGAAGAGGAGCGGGACACGCCCCTCGTTGGCCTGCGCGGCGATCGCCGCCATGCGCTCCGCCCCCACCGCCCCATCCAGGCCGGAGAACGGTTCCGCGGGCTTCACCGTCACGCCGACGTTCCCCGCGGCCTTGTTGATGTTGGCCGCGATCGTCGCCACCACGCCGGCGTTCGGCGTGGACACGCCGGAGAGCACCAGGCTCGGGCGCGCCGCCTTCAACTCGTCCGCCACGCGCTGCAGGGTGGCCTCGGTCACCCCGCTCGCCGCCGCGGCTTCCGCGACCGTGGCGCCGCCCGCTCCGCCGACGGCGCTCAGCAGCGCCCGAGCGATGACCTCCTCGCTCCCCGGCTGGCAGGCGATCCACTCGTCCGCATTGAGCCCGGTGAGCGAACGGCGCGGGCTGATGTAGATGAAGCGTGGCGCATTCTGCAGCTTGGCGCGCGCATCGGCGAAGGCCAGCTGCATCGGGACCGACACCTCGCGGCCATCCAGGAAGTCCGCACCGATCGAGATCACGAGCGTCGCCGCCGCCATGTCGATCCCCGGCATGGCCACGCCGTACGCCATCGTGTTCGCGGCACGCAGAGCCAGGTCGGCGCCGCTGTCGTACTGGAAGTGCGCCGGAAAGCCGAACGCGCCGAGCCACTCGTCCAGGAAGGTGCCGAACGTGCCGGACGCGTGCTCGTCGATGAAGACGACGTTGCCCGCTCCGCCGCTCGCACGCACCTCGCCGATCTTCTGCGCCAACGTCGCCAGCGCCTTGTCCCACGTGGTCGGGACGAGCGCCCCGCCCTCGCGCGCCATGGGCTGGCGATACCGGTCGGGGTTGTACAGCCCCTGCAGCGCCGACTGCCCGCGCGCGCAGAGCGCGCCGCGGTTCACCGGGTGCTCGGGATTCCCCTCGAGCTTGATGGCGCGACCGTCACGCACTTCCGCCACGACGCCGCAGGCGGTGGCGCATTCGCGGCAGGTGGTGCTGTAGTAGGTGGAGACGCCGGGGACCGTCTGGTCAGGGGAGACCAGGTACGGAATCAGCTTCTCCACCTTCTCCTGGCTACATCCAACGGTGGTGGTCACGGCGCTTGCGGC
>CAZVDJ010000861.1:0-2161 GCA_964626245.1 uncultured Gemmatimonadaceae bacterium | reverse complement strand
GGTCGCTGTCGACGCCGAGCACCACGCGGTCGGGCTTGAGGAAGTCGTCGACCGCCGCCCCTTCCTTCAGGAACTCGGGGTTGGAGCACATGTGGAAGGGGTGACGCGCGCGCTTCGCGACCGCGCGTTGCACCTTGGCCGCGGTCCCCACCGGCACGGTGGACTTGGTCACCACCACCAGTTCGCGCGACATGTGCTCGCCGATCTGCTCGGCGACGGCCAGGACGTGGCGCAGGTCGGTGGAGCCGTCCTCGTCAGGCGGCGTCCCCACGGCGATGAAGACCACCTCCGCGTGCGCGATGGCCGCGGCCACGTCGGTCGTGAACTTCAGTCTCCCCTGCTTCTGGTTGCGCTCCACCAGCTGCTCGAGCCCCGGCTCGTAGATGGGAATGACGTTCTGCCGCAGCGCCTCGACCTTGGCCGCGTCCACGTCGGCGCAGACGACATCGTTCCCCGTCTCCGCCAGGCACGCCCCCACCACCAGTCCCACATAGCCCGACCCGACAACCGTGATGTTCACGAGTTCCTCGACACCGAATGGTCCTTACTCGCACGAAGACGGGAGAGGAAGTGCGGGCGTATCGCCGCTCCCATCTCCCGTCTCCCGTCTCCAGTCTCCCGACTCAAAGCTGCGCCAGCTCTCCCTCGGGAATGCCGTCCGTGAGCTTGGAGAGCGGCACGATGCGCGCACGCGACGGCTTGACCTTGGCGGTCGAGTTGCGCGTATCCACCACGAGCCCCGCATGGTCCACGACGAACTGGTAGTCGACCGTGGAGTGGTCGGTGACGATGACGACCGCGTCGGCCGCCTCCAGCACCTCGCGCGTGAGCGCGACCCCTGCCCGCTCGTGCCCATGCTCCTTGAAGTGCGGCACGAAGGGATCGTGGTAGTCGACCACCGCCCCGCGCTCCTCCAGCAGGCGCATGACGTCGAAGGCGGGGCTCTCCCGCATGTCGTCGATGTCCTTCTTGTAGGCGATGCCCAGGATCAGGACGCGCGACCCATTCACCGGCTTGCGGTCCTGGTTGAGCGCACGCGCCACCTTGCGCACGACGTACTCCGGCATCTCCGAGTTGATCTCGCTGGCCAGGTCGATGAAGCGCGTCTTGTAGTTCAGCGTGCGCATCTTCCAGGCGAGGTAGTGCGGGTCGAGCGGGATACAGTGGCCGCCGATGCCGGGGCCCGGGGTGAACTTCATGAAGCCGAACGGCTTGGTCGCCGCGGCGTCGATCACTTCCCAGACGTTCACGCCGAGCTTGTCGCAGACGATCGCCATCTCGTTCACGAGCCCGATGTTCACGGCGCGGAAGGTGTTCTCCAGGAGCTTCACCAGCTCCGCCGCCTCGGCGCTCGAGACCGGGACCACCGTGTCGATGCACGAGCCGTAGAGGGCGCTGGCCACCTCCACGCACTCCGGCGTCACCCCGCCCACCACCTTGGGGGTGTTCTTGGTGTGCCACTTGGGGTTCCCCGGGTCCACCCGCTCGGGGCTGAACGCCAGGAAGACGTCCTTGCCCACGGTGAGCCCCTGCGCCTCGATGCGCGGCTGCATCACTTCCCGGGTCGTGCCGGGGTAGGTCGTGCTCTCCAGGACCACCAGCATGCCCGGATGGCAGTTGCGGGCAATCGCCTCGGTGGCCGCCTGCACGAAGGACATGTCCGGGTCGCGCGTCTTGGACAACGGGGTCGGCACCGCGATGGAGACGGCGTCACACTCCTTCAGGCGCCCCTCCTCGGCCGTCGCCACGAAGCGGCCGGCCTTGACCTGCTCGGACACCTCACTGGAGGGGACGTCCTGGATGTGCGACTGCCCCTTCATGAGCTGCTCGCACGTCCGCTGCGATATGTCGTATCCGATCACCCGGAACCCCGCCTTGGCGAACTCCATCGCCAGGGGGAGTCCCACATAGCCAAGCCCAACGACCCCGATCACGGCCGAACGGTCGTGAATGCGGGACAGCAGCTGCTCTTTCATGCCCATGACAGTCTCTCGTGGCAGGAACTCGGAGCCCGGGTGGGGCTCCTACAGGGGACGCTCAGCGCCCGCAGAAGGCACGAACCGTGCCGACCACCTCATCGAGATGGGCGCTGGTCAGTTCCGGGTAGATGGGGAGTGACAGCACCTGCCGGGCCGCCTTTTCGGCCTCCGGGCACTGCCCC
>CAZVDJ010000860.1:0-2165 GCA_964626245.1 uncultured Gemmatimonadaceae bacterium | reverse complement strand
TGTTAGCGGCGATCCCAGATTGCACAGAATTGGCGACCGGAATTGCACACTCGGGTGAGGCGGCGTCCTCGCCGTCCGTCCGGGCCGCGGCGCTCCTGAGCTGACCCTCCGTGGGGGCGGTGGGGAGCGAGCCGGCGCGGCGGCGTTCCTCCTTCGCCCTGCATGTGCCACGCTGTACCTCGACTCCAGCGGACGAGGTACTGGTGTACTCCTGGGAGACGCTCGTGCTACTGCGCCACCTCCTTGACCAAGGCCTCGGCAAGACCGCCATTGCCGAACAGACCGGCGTCAGTCGCGGTCTGATCTACCACCTCCTCCGCACCGGGCAGCTCGACCGCGATCTCGCGGCGCCCCGGCCGGCGCGCGCCCGGCCCCGCGTGCCGCATAAGCTCGACGACTACTGCGCGATCATCGACGCGCGCCTGGAGACCTACCCCGCGCTGAGCGCGGTGCGGCTGCTCGCCGAGTGTCGGGCGGCGGGCTACACCGGCGGCTACTCGCAGCTCCGCGAGTACGTCCGATCCGTGCGCCCCCGCGTGATGCCCGAGCCGGTCGTCCGCTTCGAGACGCCGCCGGGCCATCAGGCCCAAGTGGACTTCGCCGAGGTCCGCTTCCCCTGGGGCAAGCGCTACGCGCTGCTCGTCGTGTTGGGCTACTCGCGGTTCCTCTGGGTGCAGTTCGCGCCGCGCCAGACGATGCAGGTCCTCATGACGGGGCTCGAGACCGCATTTCGCGCGTTCGGCGGCGTGCCGCGCGAGCTCCTGTTCGACCAGCTCAAGGCGGTCGTCATCGCCGATGAGCGGCCCGGCGGCGGCAAGCTCCTCGAGAATCCGGAGTTCCTGCGCTTCGCCGCGCACTGGGGCTTCCGCATTCGCGCCTGTCGGCCGTACCGCGCCAAAACCAAGGGCAAGGTCGAGCGGCCGGTGCGCTACCTCCGCGACAACTTCCTCTACGGCCGCGAGTTCCTCGGCGACGGCGATCTCGCCGCCCAGTGCACAACGTGGCTGCAGGAGGTGGCAAACCCGCGCGTGCATGCGACCACGCGGCGCGTCCCCGCCGAGGTCGTCACGGCTGAGGAGCAGGCGTGCTTGCTGCCGCTCGCCCCACGCACGTATCGACCGCTCGTGGCGTCGCCCGCCCCCGCCGCCCCGCCGTCACCGGCGCGGCCACGCGTGCCCGCCACGGCCGTCGAGCGGCGCTCGCTGCACACCTACGCGACCGCAGCAGCGGCGGCGCTCGAGGAGGTGGCCTGATGCGCGTCTCCTCTTCCGCTGCGGGGCTGTCGCTGCGCGACCGACTCCGCGCGCAGCTCGCCGATCTCAAGATGCCCGGCGCCCTCGAGGCGGTCGATGCCATTCTGCAGCAGGTCGATGGCGGCCAGCTCGCCGGGCCCGCCGCCATCGTGGCCCTCCTCGACGCGCAGATCTCGCTGCGCAACAGCCGACGCTTGCAGACGGCGATGCGCTCGTCGCGCCTGCCGGCGATCAAGACGCTCGCCGACTTCGACTTCTCGTTTCAGCCGAGCGTCAAGCGCGAACAGCTCGAGAGCCTGCACACGTTAGGCTTCCTCGAACGCCGGGAGAACGTCATCCTCCTCGGGCCGCCCGGCGTCGGCAAGACCCACCTCGCGCTCTCGCTCGCGGTGGCCGCCGTGGAGAGCGGGCGGCGCGTGTACTACACGACGCTCGCGGATCTCATCACGTCGCTCGAGGAGGCGCAGCAGGCCGGGCACCTCGCGCAGCGCATGCGGACCCTCACGTTCCCGAGCCTCATGATCATCGACGAGATCGGCTACCTCCCGATCTCGCGCGTCGGCGCGATGCTCTTCTTCCAGGTCATCGCGCGGCGCTACGAGCACGTCTCGACGATCCTCACGAGCAACAAGGGCTTCGAGGACTGGGGCGAGATCTTCGGCGACGAGGTCATGGCCGCCGCGCTCATCGACCGGCTGCTCCATCACTGCCACATCGTGAACATCCGCGGGAACAGCTACCGCCTGCGCGAACACGCCGAACTCCGGAGCGCCCTCCGACAACACCCCACCCCACCCCCCGCCAAACCCCGGCGGAAGGAGGCGACCGCGCCCTAAGACCCGCCCTCTACCCCCCGCCCAGAGTGTGCAATTTCAATCGCCATTTCTGTGCAACGTGAGATCGTCATTGACA
>CAZVDJ010000859.1:0-2169 GCA_964626245.1 uncultured Gemmatimonadaceae bacterium | reverse complement strand
GCCGGCTTCGGCCTGCCCGCCGCGCAGGCCTTCCCGGCGCGGCTCGAGGCGGCCCTGCGCGCGCGCGGCCACGACATCCAGGTGGTCAACGCCGGCGTTTCCGGCGACACCAGCGCCGGCGGCCTCGCGCGGCTCGAATGGATCCTGCGCCAGGCGAGCCCGCGCTTTGCCATCGTCGAGTTCGGCGGCAACGACGGCCTGCGCGGCCTGTCGCCGGCGGCGATGGAGGAGAACCTCGCGCGCATCGTCGCGCGCCTCAAGGCCGCGGGCATCGGCGTGCTGCTGGCCACTCCGCATGACGTGCCAGCGGCGAGACGCCCGAGTCGTCGGGGCGGAAGTCGGCGATGTCGGGCAGGACGACCGGGAGCTGCGACTCGGGGACGGGCTGCGTGCCGCATGCGTCGCAGTACACCACGGGGATGGGCGGCCCCCAGTAGCGCTGGCGCGAGATGCACCAGTCGTGCAGCCGGTAGTTGGTCACCGCCTCGCCCGCCCCGCGCGCCGCCAGCCACTCCGTGACCTGGCGCTTCGCCTCGGCCACCGGAACGCCGTCGAACGGGCCCGAGTTCACCAGGTGCCCGCCGGCATCATCGGTGTAGGCCGCCTCGAGCGGCGTGCCGGCCGCCTCGCCGGGGCCGGCCACCACGCGCACGATGGGGAGCGCAAAGCGCTGCGCGAACTCGAAGTCGCGCTCGTCGTGCCCCGGCACCGCCATGATCGCGCCGGTGCCATACTCCATCAGGACATAGTCGGCAATCCAGACGGGGACCGGCTGGCCGGTGGCGGGGTTCGTGGCAAATGCCCCCGTGAAGACGCCGGTCTTCTCCTTCGTCGTCTTGCGCGTGACCAGGTCCTGGCGCGCCGCCCGGTCCCGATAGTCGTTGACCGCCGCCCGCTGCGCATCGGTGGTGAGCGCCCCCACCAGCGGATGCTCCGGTGCCAGCACCATGTAGCTCGCGCCAAAGACGGTGTCGGGGCGGGTGGTGAAGACGGTGATCCCCGACGACGCGGGCGTCCCCGGCGCCGCCGACGGCACGGCGAAGGTGAGGCGTGCCCCTTCCGACCGTCCGATCCAGTTGCGCTGCGCCGTGCGCGTGGTGTCGGACCAGTCCAGCGTCTCCAGGTTGTCCAGCAAGCGCTGCGCGTAGTCGCTGATGCGGAAGAACCACTGCTCCAGCAGGCGCTGCTCCACCAGCGTCCCGCAGCGCTCGCACGCGCCCGCCACCACCTGCTCGTTGGCCAGCACCGTCTTGCAGCTGGGGCACCAGTTCACCGCCGCGCGCTTCTTGTACGCCAGCCCGCGCCGGTACAGCTGCAGGAAGACCCACTGCGTCCACTTGTAGTAGTCCGGGGCGGTGGTGTCGACCGACTTGCTCCAGTCGACCATCAACCCGGCGCGATCGAGCTGGCGGCGAAAGTTCGCGATGTTCCGCGGGATCAGCCGCATGGGGTGCTCGCCGACCTTCAGGGCGTAATTCTCCGAGTGGATGCCGAAGGCGTCGTAACCCAGCGGCTCGAAGACGGTGTGCCCCTGCTGCCGGTGGAATCGTCCATAGATGTCGTTCCCCGTGAAGGCAAAGAGGTTGCCCACGTGCAGCCCCTCGGCCGACGGGTAGGGGAACATCATCAGCGCGTAGAACGGACGCTCGCCCCCCGCAACGTCGGTGCGGTGCGTGCCGCGCTCGCGCCACCGCGCCTGCCACTTGGATTCCACGGCGGCGGGATCGTAGCCGCCGACATCGCCGGCGGAGACGGACTGGTGAGGATTTGTCATGACAAGTCGTTGGCGCGCAGCGCCTTACGAGCCACAGGGCCCGGCGCGAGGAGCGGGGAGTGACGCAATCTAGCGGCAGCCGGAAACGAGACAAAGACGGCCCGGATTCCCGGAGCGTCGACCACGTGGCGCCGGCGCGCAGCTACCGGAGCGCCCCGAGCCTCGCGCTCGCCGGCGTGGTCCTGCTCGTGCTGTGCGCCTGGCTGCTGCGGAGCGAGATCGCTCGCGCCGACGCCCGTACGCTGGTGGCGTTGAGCGGGCTGGCGCTGGGCGGCGCCCTGGTCATCGCCGCCGGCGGCGCCGCCTCGCGCGCGGCGGCCGCCGGTGGCGAGGACGCCCGCCTGCTCGTCGACGCCCTGGACGCGGCTGCCCGCGGTGACTACGTCCGCGGCACC
>CAZVDJ010000858.1:0-2170 GCA_964626245.1 uncultured Gemmatimonadaceae bacterium | reverse complement strand
TGGCGAGATGATCAGCGGGGGCAACTTCCACGGGCAGTCGGTGGCGATGGTCTGTGACCTGCTGGCCATCGCGCTCACGAACCTGGCGACGATCGCCGAGCGCCGCATCGACCGGCTGGTGCACCCCGACCTGAACCAGGGGCTGCCGCCCTTCCTCACGCGCGATGCCGGCGTCAGCTCCGGCTTCATGATGGCGCAGGTGACGGCGGCGGCGGTGACGTCGGAGTGCAAGGTGCTCGCGCATCCCGCCAGCGTCGATACGATCCCCACCGACGGCGGCAAGGAAGACGTGGTCCCCATGGCGATGGGCGCGGCGACCAAGCTGCGCCGCGTGGTGCAGAACGTGCGCCACGTGCTGGCGGTGGAGCTCATGTGCGCCATGCAGGGGATCGACTACCGTCGCCCGCTGCGGTCGAGCGCGCCGATCGAGCGGGCGTACACCGCATTCCGCCAGGCAGTCCCGCCGCTGGAGCGCGATCGATTCCTGTCGCCCGACGTGGTGGCCGCGGCCGACTTCATCGCGGCCGGGGGACTGGAGGGGATCGTGCATGCTCTCGACTACTAGTTCGCCTCATCCCGTGCCGGACACTGCGTCATGACCTCGATCCTCGATCCCGTGGCAGGCCCGCGCCCCGTGCGCGCCCCGCGCGGCAACACCCTCTCGTGCAAGGGGTGGCCGCAGGAGGCCGCCCTCCGCATGCTGATGAACAACCTCGATCCCGAGGTGGCGGAGCGCCCCGATGACCTGGTGGTGTATGGAGGCACGGGGCGGGCGGCGCGCAGCTGGGAGGCGTTCGACGCGATCGTGCGCACCCTGCGCGCGCTGGAGGACGACGAGACGCTCCTGGTGCAGAGCGGCAAGCCGGTCGCGGTCTTTCGCACGCACCGGTCGTCGCCGCGCGTGCTCATTGCCAACAGCAACCTGGTGGGGCGCTGGGCCACGTGGGATGTCTTTCGCGAGTTGGAGCGGAAGGGGCTCACGATGTACGGGCAGATGACGGCCGGCTCGTGGATCTACATCGGCACGCAGGGGATCGTGCAGGGGACGTACGAGACGTTCGGCGCGGTGGCCCGGCAGCACTTTGGCGGCTCGCTGGCGGGGCGCTTCGTGCTCACCGCCGGACTCGGGGGGATGGGGGGGGCGCAGCCGCTCGCCGCCACGATGTGCGGCGCGGCGATCCTGGGGGTCGAGGTGGACGAGTCGCGCATCGACAAGCGCATCGCCACCGGCTACTGCGACCGCAAGGCCTACACGCTGGACGAGGCGCTGCAGTGGATCGGCGAGGCGGTGCGCGCTGGCCGTGCACTGTCGGTGGGGTTGCTGGGCAATGCGGCCGACGTGCTCCCGGAGGTCGTGCGGCGCGGGATCGTCCCCGACGTCGTGACCGACCAGACGAGCGCGCACGACATGCTCAACGGCTACGTCCCGGCCGGGCTCTCGCTCGCCGACTCGGCGGCGCTGCGCGCGTCGGATCCCGCCGAGTACGTGCGCCGGTCGACGGCATCGGCGGTGGTGCACGTGCGCGCCATGCTCGAGCTGCAACAGCGCGGGGCGGTCACCTTCGACTACGGCAACAACATCCGCACCGTGGCCTTCGATGCGGGGCTGTCGAATGCCTTCGACTTTCCCGGTTTTGTCCCGGCGTACGTGCGCCCGCTCTTCTGCGAGGGGAAGGGACCCTTCCGCTGGGTGGCGCTCTCCGGCGACCCGGCCGACATCCATCGCACGGACGAGCTGGTGCTGGAGCTCTTTCCGCACGACGAGCACCTGCGCCGGTGGATCACGATGGCGCGCGAGCGGATCCACTTCCAAGGGCTCCCGGCCCGCATTTGCTGGTTGGGGCAGGGGGCCCGGGCCCGATTCGGCGTGGCGCTGAACGACCTCGTCGCCTCGGGCGAACTCTCGGCCCCCATCGCGATCGGGCGCGACCACCTGGACACCGGGAGCGTCGCCTCGCCCTTCCGCGAGACCGAGTCGATGAAGGACGGGAGCGATGCGATTGCCGACTGGGCGATCCTGAATGCGATGCTCAACGTGGCGAGCGGGGCGTCGTGGGTCTCGTTCCACCACGGCGGCGGCGTGGGGATCGGCAACTCGCTGCACGCCGGCCAGGTGATCGTGGCCGACGGCACCCCCGAGATGCGCGAGCGCCTGCAGCGCGTGCTGACC
>CAZVDJ010000857.1:0-2171 GCA_964626245.1 uncultured Gemmatimonadaceae bacterium | reverse complement strand
GGCGGAGCTGGACCACGTGACCACCTGCCCGGACAGCACGATGCCAAACTGGTCGCGGACTTCCGCGCTCAACTTCGACGTGGAGCCGATGGGCAGCTGCGCGACGGGAGGGAGCACCGCGACCGATCGCGCGACAGGGGTGGCGATGACGAGCTTCTGGGTGGCGATCTTGCCGTCGCAGATGACAGAGATGTTCGTCGAACCAGCCGCGATCGCGACGATGGTCCCGCTGCTGCTGATCGTGGCCACCGACGGGTTGGACGACTGCCACGCGAGCGGGCGCCCGGTGATCGGGGCGCCGCTGGCGTCGAGCGGCGTCGCCGTCGCCTGCATGGAGCGCCCGGTCCCGAGCGAGTCGTTCGGGAGCGAGATGTTCACCGACGCCGCCGGCGCCGCCGCCACGTTGATCGCGGCCGATGCACTCAGGCCGTTCACGGTGGCGGTGACGAGGGCACCGCCCGGCGCCACCGCGGTGACCCCGCCGTCACGGTCCACGCTCGCAACGCTGGCGCGCGAGGTCTTCCAGGTGACGGTCGCGCCCTTCACCAGTCGGCCGCGACCGTCTCGCGCCTCGGCCCTCAGGATCGAACGCGCGCCGACGACGAGCGAAAGATTGCTCGGCACGATCGACACCGAGGTAATCGGCGACGCCTGGACGGTGACCGACGCCATCGCCGTGGAGTTGCCGACCGTGGCGATGACCTGCAGCTCACCTTCCGCGATCGTCGAGATCGCGCCATCACCAAGCAGCCGGGCCGCGGTCGTGTCGGAGAGTGTCCAGGTGACCCCGCTCACCTCGGTGGCGGCGTTGTTCTCGGAGACGATCGTGGCTTCGAACGCGATCGTATCGCCGAGCGAAGCTGCCACGGCGGAGGGCGTAAGGCGCAATTCGACGCGCGCCGGGTATACACGAAGGGTTGCCGTGTCGGTGCTCGTGCCGGCCCGCGCGACGACCTGGGCGACTCCCACACCAACCGCCGTCACGGCGTTTCCGCTGACGGTCAGGACGGCGGGCGAGAGGGAGACGAAGTCAACGGGGACGTTGCGGGCCACGCCTGCCGGGTTCGTCACGCTCGCCGCCAGCGTGCGCGTCGTTCCCAGGAGGAGCGAGTCGCTTCGCGGCGAGATGGCGACGATGAGTCGTTCGTCAGCCGGCAGGGTGGGAGTCGACACACCCGAGGACTCGGCGCCGGAGCAGGCCGCGAGGGCGAGGGCACCGAGAACTCCGCGCACGCGCGACATCAACGTGAACCCCTTCATGCATCCTCCAGCGGATGAAACGTTCGGCAGCTCGACTGGCATGGCGCTTTTGCGCGTTAGCCTCGGGGCTTTGCGTCACCGCCTTTCGGCGGTTTTGCCTTTGTCGCGTCTCCGACGTGGAGGCGCTACGGGTGGTTCTACAGGCGGTTCAATGAGGGAATCGCACTCCGCTCTGGATCTTCGACGAACTCGTCTGCTACCGGTAACTCCTTGCAGCGTCGTTAGTTCCGAAATCGTCGATGGGCGATCTGGATCACACTCGCAGCGTGAAGCAGGGATCATGTCGCGTGTCGTGACGAGCACGCAGCCTTGCATTTTGCACGGACCCGCATGGACGCCATTTGACGGCAGGCGGCATGCTCCCTGCAACGGGACCTGGAAATGAATTCGACAGCAGCTGGAAGTCGCATGACCTTCGCACCGTGTCGCCTGATCTGGCTCGCGGCAGCCATCGCGTCGTCGACTGCAACCGCGCAGGATCGTGGGCCCGAGCGCCCCCTCGCGCCGGCGCGCGGCGTCGCCGAACTCCCTCGGCTACTGCCGCCGTTGCCTCGTGAGCTGGCCAGCCGCCCCTGCACGCGCAGGGTAGGGCCGAGCGCGAGCGTGCAGGCAGCGCTCGATCGCGCCAGGGGTGGAGATGTCATCTGCCTGGCCGAAGGAGCGCGGTATGCGGAGGACCTGGTCCTTCCCGCACGACCGGATACTGATTGGGTCGTCGTTCGCACCGCTCCGGGCGCCGAAGGAGCCGCGCCGGCCAATGGGAGAATCCGGCCGAGCATGAGCGCGGGGCTCGCGAAGGTCGTTGCCCAGTCGAACGCGAGGAGCGCCATCCGGACGGCGCCCGGCGCCCGGCGCTGGTATCTCCTCCTCCTCGAGGTCACGACCGATTCCACCGCGCCCGTCGGGCCCAC
>CAZVDJ010000856.1:0-2173 GCA_964626245.1 uncultured Gemmatimonadaceae bacterium | reverse complement strand
CCCATGGCCTGTGCGACTCGGTGCGGTGTGCGCACCAACCCCTCGCGCGCCGGGTCCTCACCCAGCAGCGCCAGTTGGCGGCGCACGAGCGCCGCGTAGCCCGGGTCGGCGTGCTCCCGCTCATCGTCGCCGGGATACGGAACCGCGGCCGAGGGGAGGCCCGACGGGTGCGACGGATCGGACATAGTGGTTGCGCGGAAGGGGACGAGAGGAGAACATGCCTCACGCCCGAATCCCCGCAACCGCCACCGTCTCCCGTCTCCCGTCTCCCGTCTCCCGTCTCCCGTCTCCCGTCTCGACTCATGCTCCTCGTCGCCCTCACCGGCAACATCGCCAGCGGCAAGTCCGAGGTGGCGCGGCGCCTGGCCGAGCACGGCGCGGTGATCATCGACGCCGACGTCCTGGCGCGCGAGGTGGTCGAGCCGGGTACGCCGGCACTGGCGGAGATCGCCGACCGGTGGGGGACGCGTGTGCTGCAGCCCGACGGCGCGCTCGACCGCGGCGCACTTCGCGCGATCGTCTTTGCCAGCGCGGCCGATCGCGACGCGCTGAACGCCATCGTGCACCCGCGCGTGGCGATGCTCCGCGACGCACGGATTGCGGCGGCGCGCGCCGCCGGCGCGGGTGTCGTGGTGTGCGATATCCCGCTCCTCTTCGAAACCGGCGGCGCCGATCGATTCGACGCGGTCATCGTCGTGCACGCCAGCGCCGCCACGCGCCGCGCCCGGCTGCTGGCGCATCGCGCCCTCACGGCCGACGACGCCGACCGCATGATCGCCGCCCAGTTGCCGACCGCGCAGACGCGACGGCTCGCGGACTACGTGATCGAGAATGAGGGGACGATCGCCGACCTCACCATGCAGGTCGACCGACTCTGGGAATCGCTCGCGCGACGCGCGAAACAGCACGACTCCGTTTCTTGACAATGGCTTTCGCGGTCCGGTAGACTACCGCCGCACATCCACCCCAGAGCGCGCCCCGTGGCCAACATCCCCGACGACCTGCTGTACACCGCGGATCACGAGTACCTCAAGGCCACGGCCGATGCCGACACCTACGCGGTGGGGATCACCCACTACGCCCAGGATCAGCTGGGCGACATCGTCTTCGTGGAGCTTCCCAAGGTCGGCGCCACGTTCGCCTCGCACGACACCTTTGGCACCATCGAGGCGGTGAAGGCGGTCTCGGAACTCTTCTCCCCCGTGGCCGGCGCGGTGGTGGAGGTGAACGGCACGCTGGACGCCGACCCTGCCGCCATCAACCGCGATCCGTACGGCGACGGGTGGATGATCAAGATCAGGCTCTCCGACACCTCGCAGCTCTCCTCGCTCATGTCCCCCGCCGACTACGCGAAGCATATCGGAGAGTAGCAGCAGACGAGAAGACGAGCTTGCGGAAGACGAGAAGGGGCGGCGAGTGCTCGATCACTCGCCGCCCCTACTTTCTCGTCTTCTCGTCTTCCCGTCTTCTCGTCCTCTGCCCCTACATGTACTCCTCGATCGGCGGGCAGGCGCAGACGATGTTGCGGTCACCGTAAGCGTTGTCCACGCGACTCACCGCCGGCCAGAACTTGCGCTCGCGCGTCCACGGCGCCGGGAAGGCCGCCTTCTCGCGCGAGTAGCCGCGCGTCCAGCCGTCGTTGATGATGACCTCCATCGTGTGCGGCGCATGCTTCAGCGGGTTGTCGGCCCGATCGAGGATCCCCTTCTCCACCTCGGCGATCTCCTCGCGGATCCCGATCATCGCGTCGCAGAAGCGGTCGAGCTCCGCCTTCGACTCCGACTCGGTCGGCTCGATCATCATCGTCCCCGCGACGGGGAACGACATGGTGGGGGCGTGGAAGCCGTAGTCCATCAAGCGCTTGGCGATGTCCTCCACCTCGATCCCGCTCGAGCCCTTCACCACGCGCGTGTCGATGATGCACTCGTGCGCCACGCGGCCGTTCTCGCCCTTGTACAGCACGGGATAGTGTGCCTCGAGGCGGTGCGCGACGTAATTGGCGCTGAGGATCGCGATCTTGGTGGCCAGCGCCAGCCCTTCGCCGCCCATCATCTTGATGTAGACCCAGGAGATGGGGAGGATGGAGGCCGATCCCCAGGGGGCGGCCGACACCGCGCCTAACGTGGTGCGCCCATCCTGCGGGACCACGGGGTGGCCGGGCAGGTGCGGGGCG
>CAZVDJ010000855.1:0-2173 GCA_964626245.1 uncultured Gemmatimonadaceae bacterium | reverse complement strand
CTGGCCTCCGTCCCCAGGGTCCGTCCCTGGCCTCCGTCCCCAGGGTCCGTCCCTGTCCTCCGTCCCCAGGGTACGTCACTGTCCTCCGTCCCTGGCGCTGACCCTGCGCTAGGGCGGGCGTGTCCAGATCGCGATCACCGCGCAGGCGTCGTTCAGGAACTCCGCCGGAATCTTCGCCACGCCCCGATAGACCTCGACGACTTCGATAGCGGCAGGCGACACGAAGCTGAGCGCCTGCATCGGGGGGGTGTCGTCCATCGCGGTCACACGAACGCCATCGACGTACACCTGCACCCGCGGCGGACTGGCGGTGAAGGGCAACTCGTCGGCGCAACGCGCGAAGGTGATCCCTCGGGGCGAGAAGCGAACGCCAGGAATGGTCTCCATCACGCTCTGGATGTCGTACGCCGTGCGCAGGTCACCTCGCGTGATCACCGAGCCCCAGTTGGAGAGCGCCCGCTGAACGACGCCCCCGAAGCGCGGATCAACAACCACGCGCTTTCCCGCCACGATCATCTCGGGAAGGAGGGTTGCCAGGGGGCGCATGCGAATCGTGAGGCGCATCGCACCGCCCGCCACCTCGACCCAACGCTCGTCGGGAGCGAAACCGAGGCGCCGGGTACGGAGCGGGTATCGTCCACTGGGAAGCGACCATCCTGCGTACGCGCTGTCACGCGGACTCCACCGGAGTTCCCGTTCTCCGAGCATCAGGTGCGCCGCGTCGACCGGACGGTCGTCATGCGCGGAACGCACCACGACGAGGAGATTGCCGGTCGGCGCGCGCGACGGCACCGCTGCGCGATCGCGAGCGGTGGCCCGGCGCTCCGGCAGGTGCAATGTTCCGCGCATCCCCTTGGAGTGCGGCACGACCAAGACCGAGATGGTGTCACCGGCCGCATCTGGCGCTCTCGCGTCGAAGGGCACGACGAATCGGAGGACTCCAGGATGCATCTCGGGGATCGCAATGGAGTCCACGCGCCCGACATCCCACGCCCCCGGCGCGTCAACACCGGTGACGATGGGGCCGGATTCGCTCGCCGCACGCCGGCGCTGACCCCGAATCTCGAGAAGGAGCGTGTCGCCGGGGAGCGTGAGCGTGTCAGCGTCATCAAGCGCCACGCGAGTGACCCACCCACCGCGCTCCACGACGCGCCGCAGGCGATCGACGCGCCGAGCCGTGTGGTGTATCCCGACTCCTGACTCGACAACCGCGATGTCGAGCTCCGGGATTCGGAGCTTCCACCGATGGACGATCCAACGCCCCGACGGAAGTTGCAGGAAGTGGATCTCGCCACCCGGTTCGCTCGCCAGCGCCGCGACGGACAGCCCGACGTACCGATAGCGAATCGATCGCAGACGACCATCGGCACTTAACCACAGCGTCCCTTCGACGTCGCCCTCACGAGGCGTCGCGGCGCGCCGGAAGCCGAGCCCACGCACCTCGGTTGTGGAGGCTACGCCCCGTTCGGCCCACAAGCAGTACTCTGCCGCAAACGATTCGGAGAGGACCTGATGCGCGTCCGGCGCCACGAACTCCACTTCGCCGTTGCTCGACCTAACGAAGCCACCGCGAGCCAGATCGACGATGGCGGGCGTTGCGAAGGCGTCCCCGCGGTTCCACACCGTCCCCTCTACTGCGACAGTGGTGTCACCCGTCCGATCCACCGGCAGGACTCGCGTGTAGCGCACGAGCTCGGCGGAGAATCCCTTGTCACCCGAACTCGACTGACTCGAGGACAGTGCCTGTTGCGCGATGCTCCACGAGTCGAGTAGCTCCTCGCGATTCCTCGTCGATGCGTCGCACATCGTGCGACCAGCTACACGAACGGGATCGAGGCGCTGCGCGTCAGACGTTGCGGCGCGCGACGAGTCGGACTGCCCCTGCACCCTCACGGCGACGACGGCGCTCACGAGGATCAACGCTCGAATGCTTGTCGGAACGCACGAACGGCGCATCACGACTGCCCTCCGGTGCGGCGCGGCGCACGACTCCTTGCGTGCCCTCGCTACCGTACAGTCCCGTTCACACGCGGTCAACGGCACCGCACCGAACTGGGCGCTGGGGTCCGTCCCTGGGGGTCCGTCCCTAGGGTCCGTCCCTGGCCTCCGTCCCCGGGGTCCGTCCCTGGCCTCCGTCCCCAGGGTCCGTCCCTGGCCTCCGTCCCCGGGGTCC
>CAZVDJ010000854.1:0-2179 GCA_964626245.1 uncultured Gemmatimonadaceae bacterium | reverse complement strand
GCTTGGCCTTTCGCCGTCCACCGCACCGTCCCCGCGCGGTGGGCCAGGCATCGCCGCGACCGCTCAGGAACCGGTGCGCGCCGCGGCGCCGGTAGCGGCAGGCCCGGCGTCGCCGGATACCCTGCTGGCCCGCGGCCGGGAGATCGTGCGCACGGTGTGCGCGGCGTGCCACACCGAGCAGCCGCCCCCCAAGCTCGCACCGCCGCTCTCCCACGTTGCCCATCGCTATCGCATGTCCGCGGGGACGTCGGAGGAGGCACGGACGCGCATGACCGCGTGGATCGCTGCCCCGGCCAAGGACAAGTCGCTCATGCCTGCCATGGCGATAGAACGATTCGGGCTCATGGCGCCCCTTCCGCTGCCCGAAGAGATGCGCCGCGCCGCTGCGACCTACGTGCTGTCGCTGGCTGACAGCGCACAGGGCATGCAGGGCATGCCGAGGCCGGGCGCCATGCCCGGCGAGCGACGCGGTGCGATGCGTGGGATGCGTCACGGAGCCTCGACGACTGGCGACACAATGCCGGCGCATCGGGACCCCTCGCCACGTTAGGTTGTATGACCGAGGTGTATGACCGACGTGCATGACCTGGGCACATCACCGGGTCGCAGGGCCCGGCCGCACGACCGGGACGCCGCACCGGACATCGCCCGCACGATCACGCAGCCCTCGACCTACCGGGAGGAGCACCACATGGCAACGCTCGCGAAGACGGCAAGGATGGCGAAGAAGGCAGTGATGGCGAAGGAGAAGGTGGCGGAGAAGGCCGTGAAGAAGGCGGTCGTGCGCGCGGAGAAGGGAGCCAAGGCGCTCGCCACCAGGGTGTCCGACAAGCTCACCGGGCGCGACAAGAAGAAGAAGGCGATCAAGAAGGCCGCGGTTGGAGCGGCGGTCGTGGCGGGGCTGGCGCTGGCCGGCGCGGCAGCGATGAAGCGGCGCGGCAAGAAGCGCTAGTCTCCCCGTCAGCTGAGCGCGTCGAGCAGTCGCTCGATGTCGCCCATGTCGTTGTAGACGGACGGGGCAATGCGTATCCAGTGGGGTGCCACACGCACGTCCACGCGCCGGTCGGCCAGCTTGCGCGCCACCTCACGGGTGTCGCGGTGCGCGAACGTCACGATCGGTGACGTGCTGTCGGCCGGCGTCTGCGGCGTGAAGCCCAGCCGCGGCATCTCCTGTTGCAGCCGGCGGAGCAGCGGGAGCCGGTGGGCCTGGATCCGCTCGACGCCCAGCGCCGCGATGTACTGCAGCGACGTCGACAGCGCCGCGCCGATGGCGAGCGCCGTGGTCCCCAGCTGCACGTGGCTCGCCGCGTCGCGCCCCGGCGTGTAACTCACCGCCTGCGGGAAGTTGGGGTCGAAGGGCGAGAGGTGCAGGGTGGTATCGGGCGCCGAGTTGTAGCTCCAGTGCGGACGCTGGAACACGGTGCCCAGCAGCTCCTCCTTCACGAAGAAGAAGGCGAGGCCGAAGTCGCCCATGAGCCACTTGTAGGTGGCGCTGGCGGCGAAGTCGACGCCGGTGGCCCGCACGTCGAGCGGCACGGCCCCCACCCCCTGGATGATGTCGGCGTACACGTACGCGCCGTGCGCGTGCGCCAGGTCGCACACCCGCTTCAGGTCGTGCTGGAAGCCGTTGTACATGGAGACCCACGACAGCTCCACCAGCCGCGTCTTGCGGTCGACCAGGCGCTCCAGGTCGGCGAAATCGACGCGCCCGTCGCGCTGCGGCGCGATGCGAATGTCGGCGCCGCGCTTGCGCAGTTCCAGCAGGTGCACCAGCGCCCCCTCGAAGTGCAGCTCATCGGTGACGATGTTGCCGTCGAAGGGGCGGTCGAGCTCCAGCGCCTCGATGACCAGGTTCTCGCCGCTGGAGGTGTTCTGGATCCACGCCACTTCCGAAGGCTTGGCGTTGATCAGGGCGGCGAAATCCACGCGCCCGTCGGGTCTCGTGGCCGGCGGGTGAAAGCCCACACGCCAGCGCCGGTCCGTCCACGCGCGGTACGCCTCGGCCGCCACGACCGGCATGGGGTGCGTGTAGGCGCCGTTGATGTACGTGTAGCCCTCGGCGATGGCGAAGTCCGCCTTGCGCGGGAAGTCCGCGTGGAACGGCGGCGACGATGTGGTCGTGGGCGGCTCGGCCCGGGCGCCCCATGGAGCGAGCGCCGCGCTCGCCGCCATCCCGCCC
>CAZVDJ010000853.1:0-2181 GCA_964626245.1 uncultured Gemmatimonadaceae bacterium | reverse complement strand
ACGCGCACCCCGCGCAGCGCGCACCCCACCAGCGCCGATCCCCACAACGTCCCGTTCCAGAGCGAGTCGGGAATCTTGATCACCGAACCGGGTGGCATGAGCGTGTAGAGCACCGCCTTGGCGACGTTCACGCGCTTGGCGCCGTAGCCGGTCTCGTTATGCAGCACGGCGGCGCGCGACGGCCGCTGGTCGCGCCCGGTGGCGCTGGCCACCAGCTGGTCGTAGTTGGCGGCGCGCCGCCGCGGCTGCAGCGCCAGCGGGATGCGCCCCGGCGGGATGCCCTGGCTCAGCAGCAGCGCGCGGGCCTCGTCCTTCAGCGCCAGGAGCGACGGGCCGCGCACCAGGAGCGAGCGATCCTCCCAGGTGAGGTTGGCATAGTGCTCGCCCACCCCGGCGCCGGTGAACAGCGCCTCGCCGCGATAGGGATCCTCCTCCGACAGGTCGTAGAAGGCCATCTTGCGGTGGTCGCGCATCCAGTTGTCCGGCATTGGGAAGTTGGTCGCCACGCGCCAGCTCCAGAACGTGGGATCCGCCACGTTGGTGATGTTCACGTGCACCTTCACCAGGTTGCGCAGCCATCCCTCGCCGAACTGGCGGCGCTGTGCCGTGAGCAGCGCCGAGCCGTCGACCGCGGCGCGCAGCGCGGCCTGCGCCGACACCAGCGAGTCCTCCCACGCGGCATAGCGCGCCGGGAGGTCGACGCGATGCCGCAGCGGGTCCTCGAGCAGCGACATCCAGCGACGCCCCTGGTTCACCTCGTAGAACCACTCGTCCAGGATGATGAGGTAGGTGGGAAAGGTCCCGGTGCGGTCGTAGTCCCGGGCGCGTTCGGTCAGCGCCGCCAGGTACGACCGCAGCACATGGCGAAAGGCCATCTCGTCGGGATCGCCGCGCGCATCCACGCCCCGCACGTCGTGCGTCCACAGCACGTGATAGTCACGCGCCGCACGGATGGTGCGGCTGAGCTGGTACTGGAACTGCTCGTTGATCACCCACGAGACGAAGTTGCCATCGGTGAACGACTCGCCGGTGGCGCGCGCCACCAGCTCGTCGAGTTCTCCCTGCGTGTCGTGCTGCTCTGGCAGGAGCGCCAGCTGCAACGGCAGCCACACGAACCGCGAGCCGCCGGCGTCGGCGCGCGCCGTGCGACGCACCGCTTCCACCAGGTCGAGCATCGCCGCAAAGACCGCCGCCGCCGCCGGCGCCAGCTCGCGTGGCGCGCCGGAGCGCACGTGCAGCCAGCGCTGGAACGCGCTCCGCGCCACCTCGGCAAACGGGCGCGTCGTGTCGTCCTCCTTGTCCTGTCCCAGCAGCCGGTTGTAGGGCAGCAGGACGTCCTCCAGCAGCCGCGCGCGTGCCTCGGCCGCCATGGCGCCGGCCAGCGCGCGCCGTCGGTCGTCGCCGGCCGTCGCCGCGCCAGCGCCATCGGCAACGGAGAGCGCGAGCAGGAAGGCCCGCTCGACGTCCGCATGCAGCTGGCGGGTAACGCGCTCCACGGGCGGCCCCTGTGACGAGTCTCCCGCCACCGCCGCCACCGCCGCCTGCAGGGCGCGCAGGCGCGCCACCACCGCGTCGTCACTCGCCTGGTTGCCGCTCCCCCGATGGTCGATCCATGGCACCGTGAGGCGCTGCACGGCGAGCGCATGGGCGCGCACGGAGTCGAGCGCCTCGCGGAGCGCGGGGAGCGGGGGGAGCGGCTCGGATCGAGACTGGCGCGAGAGTAGTCGCACATGGTCGCGCCGAGGGCGCGTTGCCCCCTGCGGAATCCGGCGCAGCACCGGCTTCTCCATGCCGAGCGTCACCGAGCGCTGCTTCCCCGGCACCACGTCCAGCCGCAGGAGCGTCCCGTCGCCGAACAGCCCGCCGCGACGACCGGGGTGCAGGAGCGAGAAGACGGGTCGCACCCGCTTCTCCCCCGCGTTGAAGTCGGCGCCAACGCCGACCCGCGCGAATGGCGAGACGAGGCGCGCCCGAACGCCGCCGTCCAGCCTCGTCCCCTCATTCCCGGCGTACCCCTCGACGTGCAGGCCGCCCACTCCCAGCGCCCGGTTGAGCAGCTCACGGTAAAGGCCGGCCCGAACCTCGCCCAGCGCGTCGGCGCTGCCGTCCCGCTGGCGCGCACCGGCCGCCACCCCGGCCGACGCGAGCCATGATCGGGGCTGGCCGAGGGAGTGCGTGAGC
>CAZVDJ010000852.1:0-2183 GCA_964626245.1 uncultured Gemmatimonadaceae bacterium | reverse complement strand
GATCACGGCGGGCATCCAGTGCTGCGGCGGGAGGATCGCATGCCCGAAGGCGGCCCACTGGTACCACCAGAGGATGAGGATCATGGGGAGCGCGCCGGCGGTGTACAGCAGCCCGGCGCGGATGGCGCCTCCCCAGCCACCGCGCTCGTGCGCGATCGCCAGCGCGTACAACCCCAGGATCCCCAGGGCGAGTGCGCCGGAGTAGTCGCACAGGAAGCCGAAGCCGGCCAGCAGCCCCGCCAGCACCGTGCGCCGGTCGGGCGTCATCGTCAGGCGGCCGCCCGGATTCCAGAGCAGGAGGAACGCCGCGATCGCCGCAATGCCGATGGCGAGGTTCTGGTTCAGGAAGGCGGTGCGGAAGAGGACGGGCGTTGCGAAGGCGTAGGCGAGCGCCAGCCCGGTGGCGAGGCGCTCGCCGACCCCGGTCCCCTCGAAGATCCGCTGGATGACCAGGACGCCAAGCGCCGAAAGCGGCGCCATGCAGAAGACCATCGTGATGATCCCCACCAGCCCGAAGCGCACGTCCAGCCCCCGGGCGAAGGCTTGCTGGTAGAAGCGCACGCGCGCCTCGCGCGGGTCATTGTACACCGCGCTGCCGGACTTGCCGGCGCGTCCGGCCATCACGCGCGCCACGACGCGGTCGACCGCGGGGCGGAAGGCCGCGTACGGAATGGCCGCCAGCATCGAGATGCCGGGGTTGGCGCCGTGGTGCACGCCGCCGTGCGGCGCGTTAGGCGGGTTTTTGAAGATGTCCTCGTGCAGCCCGTAGTACGCCCCCAGGTCGAAGGTCGCGTCCTCGGCGATGCTCACCACCAGGTAGTGCTCGCGCACGAAGTCGGTGGCGAAGTGCAGGCAGAAGAGGACCCAGCAGGTGAGGAAGAGCCGCAGGCGCATGGGGTCAGACCACGGGGTCAGTCGAGGAGGCGCGGCACGGGCACCGGGACGATGAAGCGACCGCCGCGCGCCGCGAAGTCGGCCTGCTCACGGACGATCTCGTCCGCCAGGTTCCAGGCGAGCAGGAGGAGGTGCGTCGGCGGGTTGTCGCGCAGCGCATCGGGGCCCACCACGGGAATGTCGGCGCCGGGCACGAGCTGCCCCTGCTTGGCCTCGTTGCGGTCGACGACATACGCCACGTCGGCCGGGCCCAGGGCGCAGTAGTTGAGCAGGACGGTGGCCTTGGCCGGGGCGCCGTAGGCGGCCACGCGCGCCCCGTCGGCACGCAACCGCCCGAGGAGGGCGCGCAACTCATCGCGCACCTGCGCCGCACCCGCCGCCAGCGCATTGCAGCCGGCGGCCAGGACACGATCCCCCTCCTCGGCGATGCGCTGCGCCACCCGGTCGGGACGCGCCAGCGCGTGGCCCGGCCGTCCGATGGTGGCGCGCAGCGAACCGCCGTGCGTGGCGACGCGCTCCACGTCGAGCAGCGCCACTCCCTCCACCTCGCACAGGCGCGCCAGCGGCGCGGTGGCGTAGTAGGTCATGTGCTCGTGGTACGTCATGTCGAACGCCAGGCTCGAGACCGTGTCGGCGAACGACTGCACCTCGACCATGAAGACGCCGTCAGGCCCCAGCAGCTCGAAGGCGGCGCGCAGGAAGCCGCGCACGTCGTCGACGTGGGCAAAGACGTTGGTGGCAGTGACCAGCGCCGCGGGCTGGCGCTCCCGCGCCACCGCGCGGGCCACGTCGGTGCCAAGGAAGGCGGCGCGCGTCGGGATCCCGGCCGCGCTGGCGCGGGCGGCCAGGTTCTCGGCCGGCTCGATGCCCTGCACCTGCACCCCCCGGCGTGCAAAGCACGACAGCAGCAGTCCATCGTTGCTTCCCACGTCCACGACCAGGTCGCGTGGCGTCAGGCGCAATCGGCCCACGGCCGCCGCGGCGAAGTCGTCGAAGTGCGCCCGCATCGTGCTCGATGTCGACGGCACGTAGGCGTAGTCGGCAAACAGCAGCGCCGAATCCACCACCTCGCGCAGCTGCACCAACCCGCAGTCGGTGCAGCGACAGAGGGTGAGCGGATAGGTCGCCGCGGGCTGCGGATCGTGCGGGCGGCGCAGGCGGTTGGCCAGCGGCTGCTCGCCGAGCGCCAGGAAGGGGGCGAGCGTGCCGCCGCACCCCCGGCAGGTCGTTCGCAGGGTGAGACTCACGCCTTCACGCCGATCGGGAGGTACTCGCAGTGCGCCGACCAC
>CAZVDJ010000851.1:0-2191 GCA_964626245.1 uncultured Gemmatimonadaceae bacterium | reverse complement strand
GGCCAACACGCGGGCCGCCGTCGGGCGCACGTACACGTCGCCCTTGGCCACGGCCCGCACCGCGTCCACGAGCTCGCGGTCGGCCGCGCTCTTCACCAGGAAGCCCGCCGCCCCCGCCTCCAGCAGCGGCACCAGGTAGTCCTCCTCAGGATGCATGGTGAGGATCAGGACGCGCGTGGTCCCCCCCTTGGCCACGATCTCCTTCGTCGCGGCCGTACCATCCATCCCTGCCATCGACAGGTCCATCACGACCACGTCGGGCTTGAAGCGGTCGACGAGCGCAACGGCTTCCCGCCCGTCCTTGGCCTCGCCCACCACGTCGATGTCCTTGGCCGTGCCCAGCACCGCCTTGAGCCCGGCCCGCACGACCGTGTGATCGTCCGCCAGCACCACCCGAATGAGATCTGAAGTCATCGACGCCTCGTCTGCGGCTGAATGCGGGATTCCCCTCGTCAGGCGGCCGACGCCCCCGGCGTCCCTGCCGCGTGGGCCGGCACGTGCAACGGGACGCAGGCAATCACCCGCGTCCCTCGTCCCGGCGCGCTGTCCACCTCGAGCGTTCCATCCACCAGTGCCATCCGCTCCCGCATCGTGAAGAGCCCCATCCCCGGGCGACGCCGCTCGGCGTCCTCCACGCGGAAGCCCACGCCATCGTCCGACACCTCCAGGCGCGCCACGTGTGCCTGCACCCCCGCACGCAACAGCACCGTCGTCGCGCTGGCGTGCTTCACGGCGTTGTTCAACGCCTCCTGCGCCACCCGGTACAGCACCGACGCCACCGCGCGCCCGATCTCCGACGCCGAGTCCTCCACCACGACCTCCACGCGGATCGCGCTGCGCCCCTCGGTCTCCCGGGACAGGTGCTGCAGCGCCGCGCCCAACCCCAGGTCATCCAGCACTCGCGGGTGCACCGTGTGCGCCAGCATGCGCACCTCGTCCAGGACGTCGGCCGCGATCCGGCGAATGCGCTCCAGGCGCTGCGCCGACTCCGAAGTGTGCTGCTCGCGCATCACGAGCGACAGCTCCAGCAGGAGCGCGGCCATGGACTGTGCCGTGGAATCGTGCAGCTCGCGGGCGATGTGGGACCGCTCGTCGTCCCCGGCGCGAATCACGCGCGACGCCAGATCGCGCAGCCTGGCACGATCGGCCGCCACCCCGTCGAGCAGGACGTTCACCGCCCCGCCCACGCGCGCCAGGTCGCCCCCCGCCAGCGGCGACTGGGGGACGCGCGCCGACAGGTCACCGTTCCAGATGCGCCTGGCGGTGATCTCCAGGTCGGCGAGCGGGCGAAGGGCCAGCACCACGAGGATCAGGTTGGCCACCGCGCTCCCGACCAGCGCCACGACGATGATCAGCGTAAGGCGCGGGTCGCCTCCCACCTCGGCACGAACCAGCGTCGCGATCACCAGCGCCACCACCACGATGAGCGCGTTCGCGCCGGCCAGCTTCCCCGCCAGCGGCACGCGAAGCAGCACATCGAGGTACCGGGACACGCCCTTCCCACTCCCCTCGTTCATGGGGGAGAAAGTCGCAGCCGGACGGTCGTGGCGCTCATTCGCGGGAGACGGACGGGAGGTCGTAGCCACTCCTGAAGGACGCGCGCGTCGCAGTGCGAGGCGCCTGAAGGTGAACGTCGGTAAGCTCCGGCGCCGTCAACAGTTGGCGCCCTCTTTCGGTGCTGTATTGAGTATGGTGCCGGCGAAAGGCAGGCTTTGTCGGGGCGTGTCGGATATTCCCCCCGACAACTGCCCACATCGTGTCAGGCAATCCCCGACTCGTCAACGGGGTCGGGGGAATTCGCTCTCCCTGTGTCAGCCTCGGCCGCCCATGCGCCGGGGTGCTCCCCCCACAGACGCGACGTGCCGACGGCGCGAGATTCGTGTCCGGCTGACCTCGAGACGAGGGGCCAGCCGGCACGAACGCGCGAATGGCGGACCGCCCACCCCCAGCACGGAGACGGACGATGATCGACGCGCCAACGATCGCTCCGGACGAACTGGCACTGCAGTCCGACGCCGACTTCCTCGACGCCCTGCTGGCCTTCGCCGGACACGCGCCTGCGTGGACGCCTTCACTGCCGTGGTCGGTGTGCCGCGACGGAGCTACCCTCCAGTTGCGCCTGCACCGCTTGCGCGAAGAGCTGCTGCACGACCCCGCGAATCGCGAAGTCGTGATGGCCTGCGGAGCCGTC
>CAZVDJ010000850.1:0-2201 GCA_964626245.1 uncultured Gemmatimonadaceae bacterium | reverse complement strand
CGCCTCCAGCGACGGTGCCGACACCTGCGCCGTGTGCAGGGCGTCGAGGGCCTGTTGCACCAACGCCTGGGCGCGCTCCCGCGCTCCCGTCACGCCGAGCAGGGCGGGATAGGTGCTCTTGTGCAAGGCGACGTCGCGCCCGGCCGTCTTTCCGAGTTCGTCGGTCGTGGCCGTCACGTCCAGCACGTCATCGGCGATCTGGAAGGCGAGCCCCAGGTGCGCGCCGTAGCGCCCCAGCGCGTCCACTCGCGCCTGGCCCGCCCCGGCTGCCATGGCGCCCACGCGCACCGCGACCTCGATGAGCGCGCCCGTCTTGCCGCGATGGATCTGCTCCAGCTCGTCCAGCTGCAGCGACCGCCCCTCGGCCTCCAGGTCCAGGAGCTGGCCCCCGATCATCCCCCCGCCGCCCGAGGCGCGCATCAGCTCACGGACGATCGCGGCGGCCGCGACGTCGGAGAGCCCCAGCGTACGCGCGGCCCCGAACGCCGCCCACGCCGCCAGCGGGACCATGGCCAGCCCCGTGGCGGTGGCGACCGGGACATCAAAGGCGCGATGCGCCGTGGGACGCCCGCGCCGCATGTCGTCGTCATCCATGCACGGGAGGTCGTCGTGCACCAGCGAATAGGCGTGCACCACCTCCACGGCCGCGGCCAGCGAGGTGGCGTCGGCGGTGCCGCCGCACGCCCGGTACGCATGCAGCACCAGGAAGCCGCGCAACCGCTTCCCCTCGCCTAACAGCGCATAGCGAACCGCCTCGGCGACCTTCGGGGTGAAGAGCCCGCGCGCCTCCTCGGCGACGCGACGCAGCGCGGCGTCGATCGCCGCACGCTCGCTCGCGAGCGCCTCCAGCCCATCGGGAACGACGTCGCCCACGCGGTCAGTCCTCCAGCTCCACCGCTTCCAGCACGCCGTCGGCGCGCTCGACCAGGACCTTCATCGCCGCCTCCGCGCGCCCCAGCTCGGCCGTCGCCGCACGCAGGTGCCCGATCCCCTCCTCGAAGAGCGCCAGCGCCCGGTCGAGCGGGACCTGCTCACCCTGCATCTCCTCCACGATGGTCTCCAGGCGCTCGAGCGCCTCCTCGAACGTCGCCATCACCTCGCTCCGGGTTGGACGTCAGGGTTGGGTGCCACCGCCTGCACGCGCACCGCGGCCCGTCCGTCGCGCAGGTGCAGGTCGAGGGCGTCGCCAGGGGCAAGCCCATGCACCGACGACACCAGCGACCCGTCCGCCGCGGTGGCCACGACGTAGCCGCGTTCCATCGTGGCCAGCGGCGAGAGCGCGTCGAGTTGCGCGCCCAGGCGGGCGAGTTGCAGCCGGCGGTGTTCCACCAGGCGCCGCGCCGCCTGCGCCCCCTGGCGCGCGGTCCCCTCCAGCCGCCGCCGTGCCTCGCGCAACCGGGAGGTCGCGGCACCCTGCAGCTGGCGGCCAAGCGCCGCCACCGCGCGCTCGAGGTCGGCCAGCACCGGCACCGCGTGCTCCGCCGCGGCCGACGGCGTGGGCGCGCGCCAGTCGGCCACCAGGTCGCACAGCGAGACGTCCACCTCGTGCCCCACGGCGGAGATGATGGGAATGGCGCACTCGGCCACCTTGCGCGCCACGCGCTCGTCGTTGAACGACCACAGGTCCTCGCGCGAGCCGCCACCGCGGCCGATGATCGCCACGTCGGCCCCTCCCCACGCGGCCAGGCGGTCCAGGGCCGCGCATAACGAGGCCGGCGCTCCCTCGCCCTGCACCGCCGCCGGGAGCAGGACGAGTTCCACGAGCCGGTTGCGGCGGCGCGTCACCGACACGATGTCGTGCAGCGCCGCCCCATCGGCCGACGTGATCACCGCGATGCGGCGCGGGAAGAAGGGGAGTGCGCGCTTGCGCGCCGGATCGAGCAGCCCGTCGCGCTCGAGCCGGGCGCGGGCCTGCTCGAACGCCTTGCGCCAGAGCCCGTCGCCCACGGCGTCCATCGAGCGCACGGTGAACTGCAGGTCGCCGCGCGCGGCATACAGCGACACCTGCCCCAGCGCGTCCACCGTCATCCCGTCGTCACGCGCCGCGGGGATGCGCCGCGTGTCGCGCGACCACACCACGCAGCGCAGGGACGCCTCCTGGTCGCGCAGGGAGAAGTACCAGTGGCCGTTGCGATGCTGCTTGAAGTCGCTCACCTCCCCGCGCACCCAGAGCGGGGGGAACGCCCCCTCCAGCACGTCCT
>CAZVDJ010000849.1:0-2203 GCA_964626245.1 uncultured Gemmatimonadaceae bacterium | reverse complement strand
CGCCGGCATCCGCGCCGCGGAGATCGGGACCGTGATGTTCGGCCTGCATCCCGATGGCACCGAGCACCCCGCCCGCATGGAGCTGCTGCGACTGGCCTTTCCCCGTCGCGTCTACACGCAGAGTCACGTGGACTACGTGGCCGAGGTGCTGGCGTACGTGCGCCGCGGCGCGCACATGCTGCGCGGTTACCGCATCGTGGAGCAGCCCTCGGCGCTCCGGCACTTCACCGCGCGGCTGTCGCCAATCGGCGAGCCAGCCTAACGCGCGGTGCGGCAGGGGGACGGCCGCCGGTCGCGCTCAGTCGTCGACCGCGGTACCGAGCGCGGCGCCCAGGGCGCGCGTGAAGGTGGTGTCCGAGGCGCGCACCGTCCCCAGGTGCTTCCAGCGCAAGATCCCGTCGCGATCGATGAGGTACGACGCGGGGACTCCCAGCGCGAGGTAGAGCGTCTGCACGCGTTCGTCGGGGTCGAGCCAGATGGGATAGGTCATGCGGAAGTCCCGCTTGAACTCCTTGATCGACCCTTCGGAGCCGGTGGCATCCACGCTCACCCCCACGATCTCCAGCCCCTCGCCGGCATGGCGGTCGTAGAGCGACTGGAGATACGGGATCTCCTCGCGGCACGGCGCGCACCACGTGGCCCACACGTTCAGCAGCACCACGCGGCCGCGCAGCTCGTCCAGTGACGCCAGCCCCCCTTCCAGCCTGGTGGCGGTGTACGGGGGGACCTCCTTCCCGATGGCGACCTCCCGCCGCTCGCTGGCCGGCGTGCTACACGCCGAGAGCAGCAGGAGCGACGCCAGGGCGCCGGCCGCCCTCGGGATCACGGCGCGCGGCCGTCGACTCATCGCGGCACCCCGTCCACGGCCAACTGCGCGGCGTGCACGCGGGGCGACTCGCCGGGTTCGGTCCACGCGGCGACCAGTCGATCGCCCTGGCGCACGATCTTGGGAAAGCCGCTGGCGCGCGCGCCACTGGAGCGCGCCAGCACGACCGGGGCGGACGGAACTCCCTCGCGCGGCACGCGGCGGAGGCGCACCTCGGCCATGGTGCTGTCGGTCCGCTCCAGCCACGACACCGCGGCGCTCCCGTCGTCCAGCAGCTCGACATCCACGCGGCCCGCCGGGTTGCCACCGTCGATGCGCACGGGCGGGGCGAAGGTCGCGCCGGCATCGACGCTGTAGGCGACGCGCACTCGCGCCGTGTCCTGTGCGCCAGTGAACCAGGCGATCACGACGGTGTCGCCGCGTGCGGCCAGGGCGGGGCCGTTCACCGGGCAGGCCGCGATCTGCCAGTGGTCGTCGTGCACGACCGACGGCTCGGTCCAGCGACCGTCCACGCGCCGCACGACCGCAATGTCGCGTACCTCGTCGGCCGTGCGGTCGCGGTATGCCACCACCGGCCCGCGTGCGGTGCGCACGGCCGCCACCTGGCAGCAGTCGCAGCTGCGCAGGTCGAGCAGCTGCTCCGGCCCCAGGGCGCCATCCGCGCCGATGGTGGTGGTGGCCACGTGCATCGCGCGCGCGTGGTCGTCCTTTGCCACCGTGCCGCGCCCGTCGAGCCACGCCGCCTCCACGCCGCCGCCATCGGCGTTCCACATGGCCACGAAGCCGTGCTCCGCCGCCAACCCGTCGCGATGCAGGATGCGCCCCTCGCTCCAGCTGGCGCCGCTGTCCGACGACGTCGCGATCATCACGTCGTAGCTGTACTTGCCGCCGCCGCGCCGCTGGAGCCAGTGCGCCACGAGCCGCCCTGGCCTCTCCTCGATGAGCGAGGGAAAGTCGGCCCAGTTCACGAAGAAGTCGGCGCGCTCCGTGATGGTGCGCGGCGCGCTCCACGTCTCGCCGGACAGCGTGGAGAAGCGCAGCGCATATGTCGAGTCGCTCGTCTTCTCGAGCCACGAGAGATAGACCGCGCCGCTGGCCCCGGTGGCCAGGAACGGTTCACCGCTGGGCGACGCGGCCGGGGATGGCAGCGCCTGCACGGTCGCGGCTGACGACGTGGCACCCCCGGCGGCCGACTCACGGCCAGTGCCGCAGCCGGCGACCATCGCCGCGCCGAGGGCGAACGACGCGCGAAGGACAGCTGCCCGGAGGAAGAGGGGGGTCGGTGTCATGCGTGAATGTGCCCGCGTGGAGATGGAGGCGTCAATTGCGCGACGCCGGGGAGGCGTCGTGCCGGTGGACGATGCCACCCTTCATCAC
>CAZVDJ010000848.1:0-2207 GCA_964626245.1 uncultured Gemmatimonadaceae bacterium | reverse complement strand
CCGTTGGGCCCCAGGAGCCCGAAGATCTCGCCCGCACGCACCTGCAGGTCGAGTGTGTCCAGCGCCACCACCGCGCCCGACCCGCCCGTCGCCGGTGCACCGCCGGTCCCCCGTCGACGCCCTGCGGGCGGGGGATACACCTTTCGCAGCGACTCGGTGAGGATCGCGTCGGCCATGGCGCCAATCTATCGACTGACGGCAAGTGCGAGCGACCTGCCCCATCCAATGGTGCGGCTGGCGTCGTACGTGGAGACATGAGCCCCGTCGTCTTCATCACCGGAGGGACCGGATACCTGGGGCGCGCGCTCACGGGCGCCCTGCTCACGCGCGGCCTCCCCGTCCACGTGCTCGCCCGGCCATCCTCGATGTCTCGCGTGCTGCCGGGCGCGCATGCGGTGCCTGGCGACGCGCTCCACAGTGCGAGCTTCGCCGCGCAGATCCCGCCAGCTGCCACGATCGTGCACCTCGTGGGGACGCCGCATCCAGGCCCCTCCAAGGGCGCCGAGTTCCAGCGGGTCGACCTGGCCTCGGTACGCGCACTGGCCACGGCCATCGGCGCGGCGCAGGTGGCACATGTGGTGTACGTGAGCGTGGCGCACCCCGCACCGGTGATGCACGCCTACGTGCAGGCGCGCCGGGAGGGTGAGGAGATCCTGCGCGCCACGGGCGTTCCCCTGACCGTCGTGCGCCCGTGGTACGTCCTGGGTCCGGGACACCGGTGGCCACTGGCGCTCCTGCCCGCGTACTGGCTGGGCGAGCGGCTCCCCGCCGCGCGCGACGGGGCGCGCCGGCTGGGCCTCGTGACGCTGTCCCAGATGACGGCCGCGCTGGCGCTCGCGGTCGAGACGCCGCCTGCTCAGGGGGTGCGCGTGCTCGACGTCCCCGCCATTCGCTCCCTCTCGCGGGCACCGCACACATCCCCCTCGACATCGGTGAGAGGCTGACGACGCGCGGGTCGCCCCCTACCTGCCAGGCAGCCAGGCGGCGACCTTTCCCCCGTCGCCATCGCCAACACCAGTCATTCACGGGGAAGTCGTGCTGCTCACGCGGTTCTATCACGAGGGGCTGGCCCAGGCGAGCTTCCTCGTCGGCTGCCAGAAGACAGGGGAAGCCCTGGTCATCGACGCCAATCGTGACGCCGAGCAGTACATCGCGGCGGCGCAGCGCGAGGGGATGCGGATCCGGCACATCGCCGAGACGCACATCCACGCCGACTATCTCTCGGGCAGCCGGGAGCTGGCGGCCCGCACCGGGGCGCGCCTCTACCTCTCCGCCGAAGGGGGCCAGGACTGGCAGTACCTCAACGCCGCCGAGGACAGCGCCACGCTGCTGCGCGACGGCGACGCGTTCATGGTGGGTAACCTGCGCCTGGACGTGGTGCACACCCCCGGGCACACCCCCGAGCATCTCACCTTCGTCCTCACCGACACACCGGCGTCGCCGCATCCGGTGGGCGCGTTCACGGGCGACTTCATCTTCGTGGGAGACGTGGGGCGCCCCGACCTGCTGGAGCGAGCCGCGAAGGTGGAGGGGACGATGCGCGCGGGCGCTGCGCAGCTCCTCGCGTCGCTGCGACGTTTCGTGGCGCGCTACCCCGACTACCTGCAGCTCTGGCCGGGGCACGGCTCCGGATCGGCGTGTGGCAAGTCGCTGGGGGCGGTGCCGCAGACGACGCTTGGCTACGAGAAGGTGGCCAACTGGGCATTGCAGCTCGCCGAGGAGCAGCCGTTCGTCGAGGCGGTGCTCGAGGGACAGCCCGACCCGCCGCGCTACTTCGCGATGATGAAGCGCCTCAACCGCGCGGGGCCGGCGGTGCTGGGGCACCTCCCCACGCCGGCGCACACCGCCCCCGGCCGTCTGGCGGAGGTGCTCGCCGCGGGAGCGATCGTGCTCGACGTGCGGCTGGCGGAGGAGGCGGCGGCCGGCTTCATCCCCGGCACGCTCAACCTGCCGCTCAACAAGTCGTTCGTCTCCTGGGCCGGATGGCTCGTGGACTACGACCACGACATCTACCTCCTCACCGACGAGGTGGGCGAACCCGGCGACTCGCTGGCGCGCCGCGCCGCCGCCGAGTTGGCGATGATCGGGCTGGACCGGGTGCGCGGCTGGTTCGGCGCCGATGCGCTCACGCACTGGCAAGCCTCGGGGCGCCACCTGGACCAGACGCCGCAGGTGGACGAAGCGACGCTCGCCGAGTGGCTGCGCGC
>CAZVDJ010000847.1:597-2208 GCA_964626245.1 uncultured Gemmatimonadaceae bacterium | reverse complement strand
AGTTCCACGAGTTCCACCCCGTGGCCCTCGTGGTCGTACGTCTCGCGCAGCTCGTCGAGCGCCGACTGCACGGCAGCCGGCGACGCCTCGGGATCGAGGGACGCGAGTTCTTCCTTGGGGACAGGGCGCGCGCTCGAGAAGAGCGCCGCCTCAAGCAGCTTGGCCAGTGGATTCACGTTGGATGAACACGTTGGCGAACGGGCTTGCCTGACGAAGCGTCAGCTCACCGCGCCGCGCCAGTTCCAGGAGCGCGAGCAGCGCCGAGAGGATCTCCCAGCGCTCCGCTCCCTGCCGCACGACGTCGCGCCACCGCGCGCGCTCCTGCAGCAGCAACACCCCGCGCACCGTGGCCATGGCACCGTCCACGTCGAGCGCGCGCGGAATCACGTCGTGCACCGCCGGGTCCTTCGCCACGCGCAGCACGCGGTCGATCGCCGACAGCAGCTCCGCCAGCGACAACGCCAGCGGGGCGGGCGCAGGCTCCACACTCGACGGCGCGATGTACGCGCGCGAAAAGCGCGAGCGGCGGTCCTCCGCCCGGCGCTCCAGCACGTCCACCACCTCGCGCATCTGCTGGTACTCCAGCAAGCGCCTCACGAGTTCGGCGCGCGGGTCCTCCCACGCGTCGTCGCTCTCGCCGCGAGGCAGCAGCAGCTGCGCCTTGATCCGCAGCAGCCGGGCGGCCATCTCCAGGTAGTCGGCCGCCTGGTCCAGTCCCAGCGTCCCGATGCGCGCCAGGAACTGGTCGGCGATGCGCGAGATCGGGATGTCGTAGATGTCGACCTTCTCGTCGCGAATGAGCCCCAGCAGCAGGTCCAGCGGTCCCTGGAACTGCGTCAGTTCGACGACGAACGCCTGGTCCGGCTCCACGGCGAGTACGCTCGACATCAGAGCCCTTGCAGGTACGAGCTGGACAGGACGAACTGGGACGACGTGCGCAGCACCCACCCCATCGCCACGCTCACCGGCGTCATCCACGCCGAAAGCAGCGGCGCCCCCACGCGCGTCATCATCAGCGCCATCAGGATCAGCACCCCGAACATCCCGACCTGCTGGTAGCGAATGGCCCACGCCGGCGGCAGCAGGTACTTCATCACGTGCGACCCGTCGAGCGGCGGAATGGGGAGCAGGTTGAACATCGCCAGGATGAGGTTGAAGAGCACCCCGGTGATCATCATGCGTTGCAGGATCGCCAGCGTATCGGTGGCGAACGGTGCCGCCCGCCCCAGGAGCCCGAGCACCACGATGAGGATCGCGCAGGCGACCGCCAGGACCAGGTTCGTCGCGATTCCGGCCATGGAGACGATGATGTCACCCCGGCGGTAGTTGCGGTAATTGCGCGGCGTCACCGGGACCGGCTTGGCCCCCCCGAAGATGAATCCCCCGGCGAAGAAGGTGATCATCGGGAGGAGGATCGTGAAGAACGGGTCGATATGCTTGACCGGGTTCCACGTCAACCGCCCCAGCTGGTACGCGGTCGGGTCCCCCTGCCGCAGCGCCGCGTAGCCGTGAGCGAACTCGTGCGCCACCATGGAGAACAGCAGCACGGGGGCGACGAGCAGGAATTCCTGCAGCTTGTCCAAGGGGGGGCGACGTGCGGGGGAAGGCGGG
>CAZVDJ010000847.1:0-587 GCA_964626245.1 uncultured Gemmatimonadaceae bacterium | reverse complement strand
GCGGCCCCCCCGCGGGGCCCGGCGGCCGGGGGGCCCTCGAAGAGGGGGGCAAGCTAGCCAGCGGCGAAACGAGAGTCAAAACGCAGGCAAAACCCTGTCGTTGCTTGACATGCCTCCCCTTGGCCGATAGGATTCACGGCTCGCATCCAACCCTTGAACATCGCTCCACCGGAGTTCCATCCGTGCCGAATATCGCCTCCGCCGAAAAGAACATGCGGAAGACCCGCGCCGCGACCGTGCGCAATCGCGCCCAGCGCTCGGCGCTTCGCACGGCGCTCAAGAAGGCGAAGGCCGACGACGCCACGCTCGACACGCGCAAGGCAGCCGTCGCCCTGCTCGACCGCGCCGCGCGCAAGGGACTCATTCACAAGAACGCCGCCGCCCGCCACAAGAGCCGTCTCGACAAGAAGTCGAACGCCTAGGGCGGTGCGCCGACCGCCGGCTGCTCCGGCGCCAGTGTCACAATGCAAGCGGGGCGATCCTCTCGGATCGCCCCGCGCTGCGTTTGCCCGGTGCTCCCGCTACATCGCCGCCAACTCTCCGCCCCAGCGCTCGCAGTACCACACGGTGGGGTAGTTCATCGTCCC
>CAZVDJ010000846.1:0-2208 GCA_964626245.1 uncultured Gemmatimonadaceae bacterium | reverse complement strand
GGATGCGTCGTTCTGGCGGCTGCGCGAGGTGGCCGTGTCGTTCGACGCACCGAGCGAGTGGGCGCGCCGGCTTCGCGCCTCGTCGATGACGCTGACGCTGGCCGGGCGCAACCTGGCGCTCTGGACGAACTACACCGGCTTCGATCCCGAGATCACGTTCAACGGCACGTCCAACTACAGCACGGCCGAGTTCTTCACCCAACCGCCCGTCCGCTACCTGACGGCGCGCCTTGCGCTGGGATGGTGAATCCAATGACCGCATACATCACACGCCCCAGGCCGGCGGCACTGGCGCTCGTCGCCGCACTCCTGGCCGGCTGCAACCCCGATACGGTGCTCGACGTGAAGGACCCGGACGTCGTGCGACCGGGCAACCTCACCGGCAAGGCCGCGCTCCCCGCGCTGCGCAGCGGCGTGCTGGGGTCGTTCCAGATCGCCTTCTCGGGCGGCGGCGACCTGCAGAACGGCGGGCACGAGGGGATCGTGCAGCTGGGCGGGCTCTTCGCCGACGAGTTGATCAACGCCGAGACCTTCAGTGACCGCATCAACCTGGATGCCCGCCGCGTCACGGCGGCCAACGGGACGATGGTGGCGCTCTTCCTCGACCTCAGCCGCGCGCGAGCCGCCGCCTCCACCGCCAGCCGCAAGTACGCGCAGTTCGACGCGGGGAGCGAGGGACACGCCGAGATGATCGCCATCGACGGCTTTGCCCACGTACTGTTCGGCGAGCACTACTGCTCGGGGGTGCCGTTCAGCACCATCACCGACGACGAGCAGCTCGTGTATGGCGACCCGCTCACGCGGGACCAGATGTTCCAGGCCGCGATCGCCCGGTTCGACTCGGTGATCGTGATGGCGCAGGCGCTGCGCGATGCATCGCTCGAGTCGCTGGGGCGCGTGGGCAAGGGACGCGCGCTGGTGAACCTGGGGCGATGGAGCGACGCGGCAGCTGCCGTGACCGGCGTCCCGACGTCGTTCAGCTTCGACATCGAGTCGTCCACCAACTCCGACCGCCAGCGGAACGGGATCTGGCACTACTTCTTCAATTCGGCCTCCTTCAGCGTCGGCGACCGGGAGGGGGGCGCGGGCCTGCCATATGTCTCCGACGCCGACCCGCGTGTCGCGGCCGAGCCCACGGGCGGTGTGGGCTTCGATGGTGAGACACCGTTCGTGATTTCCGCCAAGTACGCCGACGCGGCCACGCCGACCGTGCTGGCAGACGGCATCGAGGCGCGACTCATCGAGGCGGAGGCGATGCTGCGCGCCGGGCAGCCGTCGCTCATGCTGGCGCGGCTCAACCAGTTGCGCCTGGCGGTCGGCCTCGACGCGCTGGCCGACCCGGGCTCGGCGCAGGGGCGCGAGGCGCTGCTCTTCCAGGAGCGCGCCTACTGGCTCTACCTCACCGCGCACCGGCTGGGCGACCTGCGTCGGCTGGTGCGGCAGTACGGTCGCACCGTGGCCGACGTCTACCCGTCGGGCGAGTACTTCAAGGGCGGGGACTACGGAACCGACGTGGTCTTCCCGGTGTCGGCGGACGAGCGCAACAACCCGAAGTTCCAGGGGTGCATCGACCGGAATCCGTAGGGCGTTCGTCCGGACGGATGGTGTCGTGTTCGCGACCGGCGGGTTTCGAGGTCTGGCGTGCCGCGTTCAAAGCAGGACACGGAGGACCACGAAGGGTGCACGGAGGTGTGCGGAGGACACCTGGAGGACACGGGGAGGTCATGTTCGCGCGACCGAGGGTCGCACGTCATGCTCCTCCGTGTACCTCCTCGTGACCTCCGTGAGCCTCCGCATCCCGCCTGTCACACCGTTCGCTCGACGCGAAGCGTGAGTCCGTCGCCCGAATGCAGACCGCGTACGGCGAGGCACTCACCCTTCTACTTGCGGTACCACACAACAGTAGCCCCGCGCACCAAGCCGAGGATTGCCGCCGCGTTCCCTTCGCGCACGGCGATCTCCAGCAGTCCGGTGGAACCGCTGATCGCGACCGGCGCGCCGACCGGGACATCCGCGTACGTGCCGCGGATGGGAACGGGGCGCCCGGCAGCTGCCACGACGCCGGCCCGCGCCCCCAGCAGGTTGGTGATCGCGTTGCCGAAGCGGTCGATGGCGATCACCTCGCCCAGCACCGCGCCGTCCTCGCGGCGCACGGCCTCGCGCGTGCGGCGCACGACGGGGGTGTCACACGGCTCGCCCAGCAGGTCG
>CAZVDJ010000845.1:0-2208 GCA_964626245.1 uncultured Gemmatimonadaceae bacterium | reverse complement strand
GTCGTTGCACCCTTCCAGCGATGGTCCGCCATAGTCGGCGGCGGTGAGGTGGTGGCGCTGGATGTTGGTCCCCATCGCGCCGTCGTACACGAGCACGCCGCGCTCCAGCGCGGAGAGGTAAGATCCGTGGAGCGGCAACTTGAGGGGGTTGGCCGGAAGGGTCACCGAGACGAAGCCTCGCAACAAAAAAGCCCGGGGCAGGATGCGCCGGGCGGGCGCTTTAGCGGATTGTTTAACGTGGCCGCAAGTTGCCGGGAAATCGCCACGATGCCTTCGGTTGTCCGTGCACGCGCCCGCTGCTCACCAGTCCGGCCAAGCTCCGTTGCGCTCCTGAATGAAAGCGAGCACGCGGACGCAGGGCAAGCGCCGTCTTCAGGCCGGGGCGCGTCGCTCGGGCGGCGTATCGAAGCGCACGCGCCCGCTCTCGCGGGCCCGCGCCTTGACGTACTGCGCCAGCGCCACGAGTCGCTGCCGTTCCAGCGGGAGCGACAGGTCGGCCAGCGTCTGCCGGGCGATGGCGTGTGCCAGTGCCAGGCTCCCGCCCTGGTCGCTCGTGGCGCGGTACAGCACGAAGGCGCCCCCGGGAGCCAGCGGGATGCGCGACGCGGACTCGCCATGATCGCTCACCACCGACCCGCGGTCGATGACGATGAGCAGCGGGGGCGACTGGCGCGCCTGCTCCACCGCGTCGCCCACCGAATGCGCCGTGTGCACGCCATGGCCCGCCCCAGCCAGGAGCTGGGCCAGCCCTTCGAGCAGCGCGTCATCGGGTCCGATCAGGAGCAGCATGCCGTTCACACCCTCGACAAGGTCCCACTCCGGAAGCATCGGCACCGGCGCCACGGTCCGCAGCACGGATCCGGACCGATCGGTCTCGCCGGGGAACGCCCTGGCGCTCCCAACTGTAGGGGCATGCGCGCTCCCCGAGCGGTGACTGTGCTCACGTCAGCCCGACGACGAAGCTCTCGAGGAGGCTGAGCAGCAGGTAGGCAACGATCGGCGTGATGTCGATCATCCCCAGCGTCGGCACGATCTGGCGCAGCGGGCGCAGGATCGGTTCCGAGAGGGTGAAGGCCCAGCGCACCCACCGCGAGTACGGTGACACGCGGATCCACGAGCAGACGACCCGCACGATCAGTGCGATGCGCAGCAGGGCAAAGGTCCACTGGATCAGCATGCGGACCACCGAGCGCGACCCGCCCTGCGAGGCGAAGTGGAACGCCGCGATCTGCCCGCGCACGAAGTCGAACAGGCTGAGGAAGACGATCCCACCCAGGACGACGACAGCCAGCGACCACCACGGCGCGCTGCTCGGCAGGCCGCCCGCGCGCACGATCTGGCGTTCGACGGGGGCCATGAGCGGCTCCACGCTCTCTCGGAAGAAGCGCGCGAGCGATCCGAACGGATTCAGCCGACGCGTGCGCACCAGCCAGTCGACCAGGCACACGATCGCCAGCGCGGCACCCACGGCGACAAAGGCCATCCCGAGCAGCCGCCGGGCCCCGTCGAGGGCGAGGAGGAAGGAAGTCACGCCCGAATTCTCGCGGAACGCACCAACCGCTTCAAGGCGATGGGGACCGTGCGGGAAGACGGCCGGTGATCGGCCGCTCGCGGGAGGCGAAACGTCATACGGGTCGCTCCGGACGCAGGAGGAGACGGAGCGTACGGGGAATGCCACGCAGTCGTTCCAGCAGGGACCGCCCGTGCGCCAGGCGCACATAGGCGTCGGCGCGCACCTCGGCGTCGGGCCCGTACCCGAACCACCACGCCTGGCGCCACCCCGTGAACCGGTCGTCGACGATGGTGCGGGTGCGCACGCACTCCTCCAGGCCGAGTGCCCCGTGCGAACGACCGTGGCCGCTGGCCTTCACCCCCCCGTGCGGCACCTCCGCCACGCCGGCGATGAGTGTCACGTCGTTGATCACCACCGTCCCGGCCTCCAGTCGACTCGCGACGCGGCGCGCGCGGGCACGGTCTCGGCTCCAGACGCTGGCACTCAGGCCAAAGCGCGAGGCGTTGGCGCGCCGGATCGCCTCCTCCTCGTCCTGGACGCGCACCACGGGCAGGAGCGGGCCGAACGTCTCCTCGTGCAGCGCCCGTGCCTCGTCCGGCACCTCGAGCAGGAGCGTGGGCGCCAGGTGCAGCGTGCCGGGTGGCGCGCCGCCAGGCGCAACGGCGCGCGCGCCGCGCGACACGGCCTCGTCGCGC
>CAZVDJ010000844.1:0-2209 GCA_964626245.1 uncultured Gemmatimonadaceae bacterium | reverse complement strand
TCAGCGCGCCGCGCACGTGGATCTTCAGCTCGTGCATGCGGCCCAGTGCCACGAGGCCACCCGTCAGGCGCAGCCCCCCGCGACCCAGCCGGCACGTCCCGCGCCGTCGGCCGCGGGTACCACCGCACGCCCTGCGACGCCGGCCACGGCACAATCGGCCCCTGCGGCCGCGCCCCGCGCCGCGGCGCAGCCGGGCGTGACACCGCCGGGGAGCGCCTCCTCGCTCGACGACGCGCTGGGCAAGGCGATCCCGCAGCTCGACCTGATGGTCGATGGCTCGCGGCCAGGCGGGCTTCGCCTGAGCGGCTCGGTGGGGATCGTCATCCTCATGGGGCTGCTCACGCTCCTCCCCACGCTGGTCCTCATGATGACCAGCTTCACGCGCATCCTGATCGTGCTGCAGTTCCTGAAGCAGGCGCTCGGCACGCAGACGGCGCCGCCAGGCCAGCTGGTGGGGGCCCTCGCATTGCTCCTGACGGGTTTCGTGATGGCGCCCACCATGCGCGAGGTGAACCGCGTCGCGCTGACCCCATGGCTCGACGGCCAGATCGAGCAGGGGGTCATGATGCAGAACGCCATGGGCCCCATGCGCGACTTCATGCTGCGCCAGACGCGGGAGCGCGACATCGCCGCCTTCGTCGAGATGAGTGGCGGCGCCGCCCCCGAACGCCCCGAGGACGTCTCCACCCTCGTCCTCACCAGCGCCTTCGTCACCAGCGAACTGCGCACCGCGTTCCAGCTCGGCTTCGTCCTGTTCCTGCCATTCATCATCATCGACATCGTGGTCGCCTCGGTGCTGATGAGCATGGGCATGTTCATGCTCCCGCCGGCCATGATCGCGCTGCCGTTCAAGCTGCTCCTGTTCGTGCTCGTCGATGGCTGGACGCTCCTGATCCAATCGCTGGTGCAAGGCTTCCGCTGAGTCATTCGCCTCCCGTCTTCTCGTCTTCTCGTCTTCTCGCATGAGCCACGCCCTCATCACCGACCTCGCCCGCAACGCGATGATGGTCGCCGCGCTCGTCGCCGCGCCCATGCTCGTCGTGGCGCTGGTGATCGGGCTGCTCGTCAGCATCCTGCAGACGGTCACGCAGATCCAGGAGCAGACGCTCTCCTTCGTCCCCAAGCTGCTGGGCGTTGCCGCCACCTTCCTGGTGGCGCTGCCGTGGATGTTGCAGCTGCTGGTGGACTACACGCAGCGGCTCTTCCGCTCGCTCCCGGCCATGGTCGGCTGATGGCGGTTGCCGCGTTCGACCTCTACGCCCCCGGGGCCCCCGCCACGCTTGCGCTCTTTGGCGCGCGCGTGAGCGGGCTCGTGCTGGTCGCCCCGGTCTTCTCGGCGCGGCCGGTCCCGATGATGGTCAAGAGCGGGCTGGTCGTGCTGCTGGCGGTGCTCCTCGTCCCGGTGGCGCAGAGTCACATGAACGCGCTCCCGCAACTCACCCCCTCCGCCATCGTGGGCGAGGCGCTGGTGGGGTTCGCGCTCGGACTGGGGGCGGCGCTCCTGATTGGCGCGGCCGAGATGGCGGGCGAGCTGCTCTCGATCCAGATCGGCCTCTCCGGTGCCTCGATCTTCGATCCGCTGTCACAGCAGCAGTCGACCGCGCTGGGACAGTTCGTGCACCTGCTGGCGCTCGCGCTCGTGCTCTCGCTCGACGGGCACCTCGTGATGCTCGACGCGCTTGCCAAGAGCGCCGAGCGGCTGCCGGTGGGACTCCCCGTGGACGTGACGAATGGCGCGCGAGGGTTGGCCGCACTTGGAGGACATGTCTTCGCCCTCGGGCTGCAGTTCGCCTCGCCCGTGGTGGCGGTCGTCCTCGTGGCCAACGTGGCGCTGGCCGTGCTCAGCCGCGCGGCCCCACAGCTGCAGATCCTGCAGCTCGCCTTTCCGGTGCAGATCCTCGTGGGACTGGGGACGCTCGTGGCGTCGCTGCCGTTCATCGCCAACTGGTTCCTGCGGTGGGAAGCAGCCTACGACGGCATGCTCACGCAGGCGATGACGTCGTTCACCTTGCCGGGAGTGCGCTGAGATGGCACTGGCCGACCAGGAGAAGACAGAAGCCCCAACCCAGAAACGGCGGGATGACGCCCGGGAAGAAGGGCGCATCCCGCGATCGCAGGAGCTCACGACCTCGTTCGTGCTCCTGGGAAGCGCGATGCTGCTCAACCTGATGGGCGAGTCGATGGGGACGCAGGTGCTGTCGATGTTCAC
>CAZVDJ010000843.1:0-2209 GCA_964626245.1 uncultured Gemmatimonadaceae bacterium | reverse complement strand
GCTTCATCGCGCTGCTGGGTGGCGCGCATGGCAACGTGGCGGTCGTTGGCGATGACGACCAGTCGATCTACGGCTGGCGCGGCGCCGACATCCGCAACATCCTCGACTTCGAGCACGACTTTCCGCGCGCGCACGTGGTGCGGCTCGAGGAGAACTACCGGTCCACGCCCCAGATCCTGGCGCTGGCCAACGCGGCCATCTCCGCCAACACCGAACGGCGCGGCAAGACGCTGCGCTCCACGCGCCCGCCCGGCGATGCCGTGTCGGTCGTCGCGGCGCTGGATGAGCGGGACGAGGCCGAGTTCGTCCTGGACGAGATCCAGGGGCGCCGCTTCAGCGGCAAGGGGCGCGCGCTGCGCGACTTCGCGGTGCTGTACCGCACCAACGCGCAGAGCCGTGCGCTGGAAGAAGGGCTGCGCCGCCACGGGATCCCGTACCGCCTGATCGGTTCCGTGCGCTTCTACGACCGGCGCGAGATCCGCGACCTCATGGCGTACCTCAAGCTCGTCGCCAACCCCAACGACGACGAGGCGTTCCGGCGCGCCATCGCCGTTCCCCGGCGCGGCGTGGGGGAGACGTCGGTGGAGACGCTGGCGGAGCTGGCCTACCAGTCACGCCTTCCGCTGCTCGCGGCGTCTACCGATGCGCAGCTGCTCAAGGCGATGCGGCCCGCGGCGCGCACCGCGCTGGCCGACTTCGCCTCACTCATGACTCGGCTGCGGGCGCTGGCGCGCGAGGCCCCGGTGGACGAGGTGCTGCGCGAGCTGGTGGAGGCGATCCGCTATGCCGACTACCTGCGAGCCGAGGGACCGGACGCCGCGGAGCGCATGGACAACGTGCGGGAATTGATCACCAGCGCGGCGGAGACGGTCATCGACGACGGGGGCGAGGTGGGACTCACGCCGCTCGATCACTTCCTGCAGCGCGCGACGCTGGTGGCCGGCGTGGACGCCCTGGACGCCGACGCCGACGCGATCGTCCTGATGACGCTGCATAACGCGAAGGGGCTCGAGTTTCCCGTCGTCTTCATCACCGGCCTGGAGGAAGGCCTCTTCCCGCTCGCCCGTGCGCGGGAGGAGCCGGCGAAGCTCGAGGAGGAGCGGCGCCTCTTCTACGTGGGAATCACGCGCGCCGAGGAGCTGCTCTTCATCACGCACGCGCGGAGCCGTCGGCGCAACGGCGAGTTGATGAACTCCATGCCGTCGTCGTTCGTGCGCGACCTCCCCAGGGCCCTCTTCACCTCCCGCGCGACGGTGCGCCTGCGCGGCAGCGGACGATTGGGCCTGGACGATGGCGGCCTGGGAGGGCGGTCGGGCGATGGACGGTTCGGCGACACCGTCTTCGGCAGCACGCGGTTTGGGGAGTCGAGGGTCGGCGCGTCGGACCGGGGCGAGTGGTTTGGCGAGCGTCCCACGCCCTCCGAGCGGCGTCCCGGGACACCCGTGAGCCGGAGCGGGGCTCGCACGGCCGCCGACGAGGACGAGTCGCAGGACACGCCGATCTTCACCCCGGGGGTGCGGGTGAAGCACGCCAGGTTCGGCGAGGGGACGATCGCCGAGCTCTCCGGGTCGGGGCGTGATGCCAAGGTCACGATCGACTTCGACGACGAGAGCGTGGGGCGCAAGCGGCTGGTGGTGGCCTACGCCGGGCTGGAACGCGGAGTGGAATGATGGCGGTCTCCGACGACGACGTCCGGCACATCGCGGCGCTGGCACGCCTGGGGCTCGAACCCGATCGCGTGCACCTGCTGGCGCTGGAACTCAACGCGATCCTCGGGCACATGGACGTCCTGGCGGCGGTGGACACGTCGGCCATCGACCTGCACGCGCGCGCCGAGGGGGACGGCATGCCGTTGCGTCCCGACGAGGGACCGGCGATTCCGCTCGCGCGGCCGCGCACCGAATTCGCCCCGTCAATGCGAGACGGCTTCTTCCTCGTGCCGCGGCTCGCGACGCACGAGGACGCCGGCGAATGACGCGCCCACATCACCGGCGACCTGGCCGGCCACCTGGCCGGCAACCTGGCCGGCGTCCGGGCCGGCGCGCGTCGGGGGGCGCTCAGGCGTGAGCCGCCCCGAGGAGTTGTTGCAGCTCCCGGCCTCGACGCTGCGCCAACGCATTGCGGCTGGCGACGCCTCGGCGCTGGCCGCGGCCGATGCCTCCTTCGCGCGCGTCGCGGAGGTCCGGGCCGGGCCGGACGGGCTCAACAT
>CAZVDJ010000842.1:0-2211 GCA_964626245.1 uncultured Gemmatimonadaceae bacterium | reverse complement strand
GGTGGAGTACATCCAGCGCTGGTTCCAGTCGACGCACCAGGCGGCATGACGTCGCGACTGCGTGAGCTGGGCGCCGAGGTGCGCGCCCTGGAGGAGGTGCTGCGCGCCGGCGGCGGCGCCGACAAGATCGCCCGGCAGCACAAGCAGGGAAAGCTGACGGCGCGCGAGCGCATCGACGCGCTGTGCGATCCCGGGGCGCGGTTCCTCGAGGTGGGGTTGCTGGTCGCGCACGACCAGTATGACGGCCAGGCGCCTGGCGCCGGCGTCGTGACCGGGATTGGCCAGGTGCAAGGGCGCGAGGTGGTGATCATCGCCAACGATGCCACGGTCAAGGCGGGGTCGTGGTGGCCCGAGACGATCAAGAAGATGCTGCGCGCGCAGGAGATCGCGATGCGCTGTCGCATCCCGATCATCTACCTGGTCGACTCGGCGGGGGTGAACCTGCCGTACCAGGGGGGCGTCTTTCCGGGGCAGTATGGCGCGGCGCGGCTCTTCTACTACAACTCCATCATGCGGCGCTACCTGCGCGTGCCGCAGATTGCGGCGGTGATGGGGCCGTGCATCGCGGGCGGGGCGTACCTGCCGGCGTTGAGCGACGTGATCCTGATGGTGAAGGGGACGTCGTTCATGGGACTGGGAGGGCCCAACCTGGTGAAGGGGGCGACCGGGCAGACGATCGACGGGGAGACGTTAGGTGGCGCGGTGACGCACACGGCCGTGAGTGGCGTGGCGCACTATGCCCTGGACGACGACGCGTCGTGCCTGGCGAAGATCCGGGAGCTGGTGCAGCGACTGCCGGGTGGCGACGTGGGGGGCCCCCCCCGATCAGAATCTGGCAGCGGCGCCACCACGCGCCCTCATCCTTCCGTTCCCTCAGGTACCAATTCCTCGCCGCCCCCCGCCGGCGACCTGTACGACCTCCTCCCTGCCGATCATCGCATGTCCTACGACATGCACACCGTGCTGCGTGCCATCCTGGACCACGGCACGCTCGATGAGTTCCAGGGCGACCTGGCGAAGGAGATGATCTGCGGCGACGGCGCGATCGAGGGGATCCCGGTTGCCGTCATCGCCAACCAGCGCGGGCTCATCAAGGGTCGTCCGGGAGAGAAGCCGCGCTTTGGCGGCATCGTGTACGCCGAGAGTGCGGAGAAGGTCGCGTACTTCCTCGATCGCTGCGACCGGCAGGGGATCCCGATCCTCTTCGTGCAGGACGTCTCCGGCTTCATGGTCGGTGGCGAGGCCGAGCACGAGGGGATCATCCGCGCCGGGGCGCGCTTCGTGGAGGCGATGGCCTGCGCCCGCGTCCCCAAGATCGTCCTCACCGTGAACCATGCCTCGGGGGCCGGCTACTACGCCATGGCCGGGCAGGGCTTCGATCCCGACTTCATCTTCACCTGGCCGACCGGTCGCATGGGGGTGATGGAAGGCGAGTCGGCAATCCAGGCCGTGCACGGCCCGGCGCTCGACGCCGCCCGGAAGGCGGGGACCGCGCCGCCTGACGAGGTGCTGCAGGCCGTGGAGGAGATGCGCGCCGACTACGAGCACCAGCTCGACGCGAAGTTCGCCGCGGCGCGCGGCTTCGTGGACGCCATCATCCATCCCGAGGAGACGCGCGACGTCCTCGCACTGGCGCTGCGCGCCACGCTCCACAATCCCGGGCCGCACATCGGCCCCTTCGTCCTTCCGCCGCAACCGGAGGTAGCCCGGTGACTGCACCGGTGAAGTCCCTCGTACGCGTCGCCTCCGGGCAGGGGTTCTGGGGTGACTGGCTCGAAGCCCCGCGCCGCCAGGTGGAAGGCGGGCCGGTCGACTACCTCATGCTCGACTACCTGGCCGAGGTGACGATGTCGATCCTCCAGAAGCAGAAGGAGCGCGACCCGAAGATGGGGTATGCGCGCGACTTCATCGGGGCGATCGACTCGGTGCTCGCCGGCATCGAGGATCGCGGCGTGAAGGTGATCGCCAACGCCGGCGGGGTGAACCCGCGTGCCTGCGCCGACGCCCTCCTGGCCCTCGCGGACCAGCGCGGCGTTCGCGGCAAGCTGGTGCTGGGGGTGGTCACCGGCGACGACCTCCTGCCGCGGCTCGACACGCTGATCGCGCAGGGGCACGCGCTGGCCAACATGGACACCGGTGAGCCGTTGTCGATGGTGCGCGATCGTGTCCTCTCGGCCAACGCCTACATCGGCTCGGGGCCGATCATGCCGA
>CAZVDJ010000841.1:0-2214 GCA_964626245.1 uncultured Gemmatimonadaceae bacterium | reverse complement strand
CGCCGTAGGCCTCGGCCACCGCGCGGCTCAGCCGTTGCACCTCGTCGGTGAGCGCGTTCCGGGTGGCGGGGTCCATCGCGCGCAGCGTTCCCGTGAGTGTCGCCGACTCGGGGATCACGTTGGAGGCGACACCGGCGTGCACCGATCCCACCGTGCAGACGGCGGGAGCAGCCGGGTCGAGCCGTCGCGCCACGATGGTCTGCAACGCCGTGATGACCGCCGCCGCGGCGACGACGCAGTCGGCCGACTCGTGCGGTCGCGCACCATGCGCACCGCGACCCACGAGGGTGACGGCGAAGGAGTCCGCCGATGCAGCCAGTGGCCCGGACTCCGCGATCACCTGGCCCACGTCGAACCGGCGGTCCACGTGCCCGCCGAAGATCGCGGCCACGCCGTCCAGCGCCCCGCTCGCCAGGATGGCGGGCGCGCCGGCCCCCACCTCCTCCGCCGGCTGCAACACGACCAGCACGTCGCCGCGCGCCGGCTGGCGCGCCAGCAGCATCGCGGCGGCCATCGCCCACGTGGCGTGCACGTCGTGGCCGCAGGCATGCATCACCCCCGGCACCGCCGAGGCGTAGTCGAGCCCCGTCTCCTCCTGGATGGGGAGGGCGTCGATGTCGCCCCGCACGGCCACCACGGGGGCGCCGGCCTCGCGTCCGCGAAAGCGGGCCACCACGCCGGTGTTCGCCACGCGTTGCACCTCGCCACCCAGCGACTGGGCCATCGCGGCCAGCCGGTCGCACGTGGCGTATTCCTTCCACGACAGCTCGGGGTGCCGGTGCAGCTGGCGGCGCAGGGCCACCAGCCGGGACAGTTCATCGGCGGTGAACCGGTCACAGGCGGCGGCCGGGGCGTCGATGGTGATCGGGACGCCGGTCGTCGGCGTCGTGATCACCACCCGGCGGCTATTCACCCAGCCGCTCCATCCGCACGGTCAGGTTGTCGATGCGGTCCACGTCCACCGTCACCCCCAGCCCGGGACCCTGCAGCGGGACCTTCACCATCCCGTCGGGTGTCATCGTCCACTCCGGCGTCACCACGTCGCGCGCCCAGTAGCGCGCGCTCGGGCTCACATCGCCCGGCTTCTGGAAGTTGGGGAGCGAGGCCAGCGCCACGTTGTAGGCCCGGCCGATGCCGCTCTCCAGCATGCCGCCGCACCACACCGGGATTCCGTGCGACTCGCAGAAGTCGTGGATGGCGATGGACGGCCCGAATCCTCCCACGCGTCCCGGCTTGATGTTGATCAGCCGCCCCGATCCGAGCGTCACCATGTCCTGCGCCCGGTCGAGCGACGTGATCGACTCGTCCAGGCAGACCGGCGTCTTCAGGCGCCGCTGCAGCTCGGCATGCCGCACGATGTCCTCCCAGTCCAGCGGCTGCTCGAACATCATCAGGTTCAGGTCGTCCATCGCCTCCAGTGCGCTGGCGGTATCGAGCGTGTAGGCGTTGTTCGCGTCGGCCATGATCGGCGCGTCGGGAAAGGCCTCGCGCACGGCGCGCACGTAGTCCACGTCCTTTCCGGGCTTGATCTTGATCTTGATCTTCCGGTACCCCTCGGCCAGCGCGGCGCGCGCCTTCTCGACCAGGTGCGCCGGCGAGGGCTGGATGCCCAGCGAGATCCCCACGGGGATCGCGTCCCGCGTCCCGCCGATCAGTCGCGCCAGCGGCATCCCCACGCGCTCCGCCTCCACCCCCCACATCCCCATCTCCACCGCGGCCTTGGCCATGTTGTGCCCTCGGAAGTCCTGCTCCAGCACGGCGTGCACCTCGCCGGGCGCCTCGAACGGCTTGAGCAGGACGCGCGGTGCCACCCACTTGGTGATGGCGAGCCAGGCGGTATCGACCGTCTCGGAGGTGTAGTTCGGCGTTGCATCGGCCACGCACTCGCTCCACGCGGTGGCGCCGCTGCCGTCACGAAGCTCCAACAGCGCAATGCGCCGTTCGCTCATCGTGCCCGACGAGATCTGGAAGGGTTCGCGCAACGGAAGCCGGATCTCCCGGAGCGTGATGCTGGTGATCGTGAGCATGCGAAGGGGTCGGGACGAAAGGACGACGCCGGCTCAGTCGGCCGGCGTGAAGACATAGTAGGGAAAGGCGCCGCTCGCCGGGCGGACGAACCGGTCGACCCGCAGCCCGCGGGCGAAGAGCGACTGGAAGGCCTCGCGCACGCTGATGCGCCAGCGATACGCACCCTCTCCCCCCTGCCGCTGCACC
>CAZVDJ010000840.1:0-2214 GCA_964626245.1 uncultured Gemmatimonadaceae bacterium | reverse complement strand
GCGCACGATCACGCGATCGGCGGCCATCACCACCATCTGCCGACGGAGGAGGGCGCACACCCCGCGCTGCAGCGGCGCTTGCGGTGGGCGCTCGGGCTCACGCTCGTCTTCCTCGTCGCTGAAGTGGTGGGCGGCTTCTGGGCCAACTCGCTGGCACTGCTGGCCGACGCCGGGCACATGCTCACCGACGTCGCCGCGCTCGCGCTGTCGCTCTTCGTCGCCTGGTTCTCGCGGCAGCCGGCCGCACCCGAGAAGACCTACGGCTACCTGCGCTGGGAGATCCTCGCCGCCTTCCTCAATGGCGCTGCCCTCCTCCTCGTCTCGGGGGTCATCCTCGTGGAGGCGTTCGCGCGCCTGCGGACACCGGAGCCCGTCTCGTCGGGACTCATGCTCGTGGTCGCGATCGGCGGGTTGCTCACCAACGCGGTCTGTGCCTGGATCCTGCACCCGCTGCACGCGCACTCCCTCAACGCGCGCGGTGCATACCTGCACGTCCTGGGAGACCTCCTGGGCTCCGTGGGCACCGTTGCAGCTGGCGCATTGATCCGGTACACGGGGTGGCAGGCGGCCGACCCCATCGCGTCCATCCTCGTCACGCTGCTCATCGTGCGTTCGTCGTGGCGCCTGGTGCGCGAATCGGTGGACGTGCTGCTCGAATCCACGCCGTCACACATCTCCCTGGGCGCGGTCCGCGAGCGCCTGCATGGCGTTGCCGGCGTCTCGGCGGTGCACGACCTGCACGTCTGGACCGTAACGTCTGGCATGGTGGCGATGAGCGTACATGCGGTGGTCCCGGTCGAGGCGGACCAGCAGCGCGTCCTGCGCGACGCCGTGGCGGCCATGCGCGGCTTCGGTATCCACCACTGCACGGTGCAGATCGAGTGCGAGCCGATGTGCGAGAACAGCCACCCCTAGAAGTGGTCTGAAAGCCTTAGCCGCGGCGCCGGCGCCCTGCGCCGGCAACGGCGCGCCTGCGGGTCTTGAGACCTCCTGTCGTCGCCACCACATGACCCCTTGGTGCGGCGGTGCATCTCCAGCGCGACGTCCCTGGCCACGCGTGACGTGACCCGCGTCACAACGGGAAGCGCGCAGCGGCGGCGCTCACTTTTTGTGCGGCTGGCGTCGACACTCCACTAGTGATCCCGAACCGCCAGGTCGTGGGACGCCGTGCGCACGGTTCGCGCGCGTCGTGTCGCCTGCCGGCCCGGCGGCAGTGAGAGCGCCGACGTGACGGGATCGGCCGCCGGGCGTCGTGTCCGGTGGAGCGAGCCCGAGCGTGAGCGACGATGTGGACCATGATCAACGATTTCCGGATCGAGAAGTCGCGCCTTCCCGTGGTGCTGGTAACGCTCGAAGGACAGCGCATCTCGGGTGACCTGTTCGTGCAGGCGAGCACGCGCAACAAGCTCGGGCACGAGACGGCGCACGACGTGATGAACGCCCCGGAGCCGTTCTTCCCGATCGCCACCATGAAGGGGCTCACGCTGCTGCTGGCCAAGGAGCACGTGCGCGAGCTGTTCGTGGCGCGCGAAGACTGTGATGACAGCGAATGGGAGTTCGGGACCCCGGCCGCGGTGGACGTGGCCATGAGCGGGGGGACGCGGCACGTGGGGACGATCCTGATTCACCAGGCGTCGGGACGTCAGCGCGTGCTGGACTACCTCAATCGCCTCTCGGATCGCTTCCTCGTGCTGCACCGTGATGAAGGGATCGTATTGCTCAACCGCGCGCGCATCGCGCACGTCTGCCACGAGGGGTGATGTCCCAGATCGCGCGACTGCTCGACGTCCTGGCCAGCACGCGGGCCGATGCGCTCTCCCTCGTGGAGGGGAGCGCCATCGCGCTTCGCCGCGCCGACGGGACGCACCCGATCACGAAGCAGCCGCTGACGGCGGCGCAGTGGCGTTCGCTCGCGGCGGAGTTCGCGCCGCAGGCCCGCCTCGGTGACGACGGGGACGTGTCCGAGTTCGAGGGCCAGGAGCACGCGCTGGAGCATGCGGGAGGGCGGTTCCTCGTGCGGCTCTGGCGCGAGGGTGGTCTGTCGCGGGCCTCGGTCTCCGTCGTCGAGCGGCCGCCGGCGCCGTCGGGCGGACCGTCCGCCGGGACGTCCGCGGGTGCGCCGCCGGCCTCGCCGGCGGTCGTGGTCGCCCCCAGCGAGCCGTGGCGCGCCGCACCGGACCCCGAGGCGTGCGCGCGCATGGACGCGCTGTTGCG
>CAZVDJ010000839.1:0-2224 GCA_964626245.1 uncultured Gemmatimonadaceae bacterium | reverse complement strand
AGCCCGCGCACGATCGACAGCGCGTGCTCTTCGGCCACGTCGAGCTGCGCCGAGTTGCCCAGGGCATCCGGCGGATTGTGCGGCTGGAGGGTGAGGTGGGTGAGTTCAGTCATGGAGAACGGGCGACCGCCCCACGTGGGCGGTGTCGCGGGCCGTGCTGCAAGGAAGCCGTGAGAGGGCGCCGGCGCGTGGGTGCATTCACCCACCTTCCATGGGCGTCTCCTCATCTTGGCGGGTGGGACCGTACCACCTGGGGCGTGCTGGGTCGAATGACCCACGAGCCTGGTTCGCCCCGGCGCCACCTTTCGCGTCAGTGGTTCTCCCCCGAGCTTAGCCCTGCCATGAAGCGCATCCTCATCGTCGAAGACAACGTCGACCTGGCCAGCGGGTTGAAGCGCAACCTGGAGGTCGAGGGACACAAGGTCGCCGTCGCCGGCACGGCGGCGACCGCGATCGAGACCTGCATGCGCGACTCGCCGGACCTCCTGGTGCTCGACCTGGGGCTCCCCGATCGCGACGGGTACTACGTGCTGGAGCAGCTGCGCGGGCGCGGGTGCAACGCGCCGGTCCTCATCCTCTCCGCGCGCGGGCTCGAGGCCGACAAGGTGAAGGGGTTCCGGCTGGGGGCCGACGACTACGTCACCAAGCCGTTCGGCGTGGTGGAACTCATGGCGCGCATCAGCGCCCACCTGCGCCGGGCGACGGCCGACGAGGCGCCCAATGGCGGGGGGGCGCTGGGTGACGACGCGCTGCAGAAGCGCTTCGGGCTCACCGAGCGGCAGATCGAGGTGGCGCGCCTCCTGGCGCAGGGGCTGTCCAACGCCGAGATCGCCGAGACGCTGGGGCTGAGCACCTTCACGGCGCGCAACCACACCGAGGCCGTGCTGCTCAAGCTCGGCGCCTCCACCCGGGCGCGGGTCGGCGCCATCTTGCGCGGCCAGGCGTGAGGCGCCGCGCGTGACGTGGCGCGAACGGTGGGAGCGGTGGTGGACGCGGGCGATCATCCCCAGCGTCCCGTCGCTCGTCTTCACCGTCCTGCTGCTCGCCATGATGGCCGCGTCGCTCGTGGCGGCGCGGCAACTGTCGCGCGGACGCGAGAGCCATCGCAAGGCGACCGACGAGGCGCTGGTGGAGTACGCCACCTTTGCCGCGCGCCTGTTCGGTGAGCGCGTCTTTGCGTCGAGCAGTTCGGAGCGCATGCGTGCCTCGGCGGCGGTGCTGGCGGCGCCGCCGCGCGCGCCGACGAACGTCTCGCTGCGTGAGTACGCCGTCACCGTTCGAGACGTGCTGCAGGGGGACGGTTACGACGTGGCTGGTGATTCGTTGCAGGGCTACTTCCGCCTCCCCGCCGGGAGCAAGGCGTTCGAGGCGATGGGCGCCGCGCTCCGGCCCGAGGTGCGCGCGCAGATCGACAGCGTGCTGGCCGACGTCGATCCCTCGTTCCTCAACCGCAACGAAACCACGCAGCGGCACCGGAAGGTGAACGGGGAGCCGATGACGGTGGTGGTCGCGCTGCACCGCGACCTGGAGGGGGCGGTCATCACCTACTTCGGCTACACCTTCTCGCGCCTCAAGCACTGGCAGGAGAGTGGCAACCGCATCCTGTCGCGGCAGCCGCTCCTGCCGCCGTCGCTGCTCGACCCCAGCTGGCGGTACGAACAGAACTACCCGACCGACTCGCTCATCGCGGTGAGCGTGTACACGCCGGCGGGTGACCTGCTCTACTCGAGCCCGCGGCAGTTCGACTCGGGGATCGAGGGGGACTTCCAGTTTCGCACCGTTCCCGGGGGGATCCGGGTGGTGGCGCGGCTGCACCCCGACCTGGTGCGCGCCGTGCGCGAGCGGCTGCACGCCAACACGCGCAACGCGATCACCTTCATCTTCGAGTCGCAGGGGGAGGAGCGCCGCTGGGAGCTCCCCATGGAGGTGCTGCTGCCGGCGCTCACCGTCCTGCTGGCGCTGGCCACGGCGTTGCACCTGTGGCGCGAGCGGTCGCTGGTGCGCGCGCGGCGCGACTTCGTGGCGTCGGTGTCGCACGAGCTGCGCACGCCGCTGGCGCAGATCCGCATGTTCACCGAGACGTTGCAGCTGGGACGCGAGGAGAATCCCGAGGAGCGGCAGCGCTGGCTCAACATCATCTCGCGCGAGGCGCGCCGGCTGGGCGACCTGGTGGAGAACATCCTCCTCTTCTCGCACATCGACGCCGACCGCACCAAGCTGGAAC
>CAZVDJ010000838.1:0-2229 GCA_964626245.1 uncultured Gemmatimonadaceae bacterium | reverse complement strand
CCAAACCGCTGAAGCGCCGACAGGCCGTCGCGGGCGAAGGCCTGGAACTCGTCTCCTGATCCTAACGAGTCACCCTCGCCGGGGCCATCGGCCACCGACTCGCCGTTCCGTCCGCGCCCGGCGCCACCGGCGCGGCTGCCCGGCGACCGCAGGAGCGACCGCCGGCGCAGGATCATCGCCTCGGCGCGCGCCGAGTAGCGCGCCAGCGCCTGTGTGTGCGCGCAGGCCTCGTCGAGCACGTCGATGGCCCGGTCGGGGCGGCGGCGGTCCAGCATGTGCTGGTCGGTGAGCGAGATCGCCGCGCGCAGCGCGTCCTCCGCGATCACGACGTTGTGGTGTCGCTCCAGCCGCTCGAGCCGCGAGCGCAGCACCTCCATCGTCTCCTCGGAGGTCAGTTCGCGCACCAGCACGCGCTGGAAGCGTCGCTCCAGCGCCGGGTCACCGCGCACCCAGAGATCGTATTCGTCGTCCGTCGTGGCGCCGATCACGCGGAAGTCGCCGCGCACCAGCGCCGGCTTGAGCATGTTGGCGGCATCCATCGCCACCCCGATGGCGGTCCCCTGGCCAATGAGGTTGTGCAGCTCGTCGACGAAGAGGACGACGTCGGGGTCGGCGGACGTCTCCTCCACCAGCGCGCGGATGCGCTCCTCGTACTGTCCCCGGTACGACGTGCCCGCCAGGAGCGAGACGTGGTCCAGCGCCAGGAGCCGCGTGCGACGCAGCACCAGCGGCACCTCGCCCCCAACGAGCCGCTGCGCCAGCCCTTCGGCGATCGCCGTCTTTCCCACGCCGGCGGGCCCCACCAGGGCCGGATTGTTCTTCCCGTGCCGCAACAGGATGTCGATCACGCGCGAGACCTCCTCGTCGCGGCATCGCACGGGCTCCAGCCGCCCCGCCCGCGCATCGCGCGTCAGGTCCCGGGTGTAGCGGGCCAGCGCACCGCCCGACGGGCGGTCGTACTCCGGGTCGTCCATTCGCCCTCCCGAACCAGATCCGCGAACCTGCGCACCTCACGAGTCTCGAACGCGTCCCGCCACCAGCGCCCTGCACGCCGTCCCGCAACGGACGGCGCCCACCTCACGGGTCACGAGATCCCCATGAACTGGGAGAGGTACCACCCCACCAAGGCATCGCCCCAGACCAGCACGACCATCGCCGCCGGAGCCAGGAAGACGCCGAAGGGAACTTCGGGCATTGCGACCTCTCCCGCAGGCGGTGCCGCCATCGGCATCTCGAGCTGCTCGCCGCGCGGCGCACCGCGCAGCCGCACCACAGGATACACCACGCCGAGGAAGGTGATGGCCCCCAGGGCGGCCCCGAAGAAGAGTACCATGAGCGAACGCGACGGCCCGACCGCGGCCCCCACGACGGCCATGAGCGTCACGTCGCCAAAGCCCATGGCTTCCCGCTTGAGCACCACCTCCCCCAGCCACCCCACGATGGAGATGGCGCCCGCGCCCGCGCACGCCCCCACGAGCGCGTCGAACGGCGCCACGAAGGGGCCGGCGTCCCCGAGGAAGACCGCCACGATGGACGTCACGACGAGGAAGACGAGGCCAAAGACGGTGAAGCCGTCGGGGATGAGGTAGTGCTTGGCATCGGTCACCGCGATCCCCAGCATGAGCGTCGCGAAGACCGCCACGCGCAGCGCCGTGAAGCCGGGACCGTAGTGCCACGCCGCCGCCAGCCACAACACCCCTACCACCAGTTCCACCAACGGATACTGCACCGAGATGGGGAGCGCACAGCCTCGACAGCGCGCGCGCAGCAGCACCCAGCTCACGATCGGGATGTTGTCGTACCAGGCGATCTCCTGCCCGCAGCGCGGGCAGCGGGAGGCCGGCCGCACCACCGACTGGTCATGCGGCCAGCGTCCGATGCACACGTTGAGGAACGACCCCACGCACGCGCCGAGGATGAAGGCCAGCGTCGCCTGGATGGGATCGATCACGATGCGGTACGGGTGAGCGGGACGGAGCGTGTCGGCACGTTCAGGGGCGCAGTGGACGCATGGCGTACAGGAGGATCCCGGTGGCCACTGCCACGTTCAGCGATTCGACCAGTGGCGTGATGGGAAGCGACACGACCTGCGCCAGCGCCGCGCGCACGTGCGGGGAGAGACCGCCCCCCTCGTTGCCGACGGCCAGGGCGCAGCGCGAGGGCGGCGCGAGCGACGCGACGTCAGGACCGCCGACGTCGGCTCCCCACAGGGCGGTCCCCGTCGTGGCG
>CAZVDJ010000837.1:0-2234 GCA_964626245.1 uncultured Gemmatimonadaceae bacterium | reverse complement strand
TGACGTTTCGCACGCTTGCCCTCGCGGTACTCGCGCTCGCCCTCCCCGCCACGACCGCGGCGCAGGTGGGACACGACCCGCGCAACTCGCCCTACCGCGACCTGGAGCATCGGCAGGGGATCACGCTCTTCGGCGGGCAGTTCCGTCCAAGGACCGACCCCGCGCGCGTGGCCCCGGAGACAGGTCCGATGCTCGGCGCGCATTACGAGTTCCGGATGGTGGGGCCGGCCTACTTCACGGCGACGTCGACGCTGGTCCTTTCCGAGCGCAACGTCATCGACCCCAACAAGTTGATTGCGGAACGGCTGCTGGGCCGGGAGTCGGTCACCCTGCTCCTCACCGACGTGGGCTTCGCCCTCAACCTCACGGGCTACAAGTCGTGGCGCGGGATCGTCCCCTCGCTGGGTGGCGGCGTGGGGCTCGGCGCCGCCTTCGACTCGCCCGACGTGGGCAACTACAAGTTCGGCTACCCCTTCCTGCTCACGCTGCGACCCTCGATCAAGTTCGCACCGCGCGGACGGTGGCAGGGACGCATCGATGCGACCAACTACCTGTATCGCATCCGCTACCCGGACTCGTACTTCACCAAGACGACCTCCGACCCCACGGTGCTCGATCCCAGCGCAGGGCGAAACGTGTGGACGCGAAACCTGTCGATCACGGCGGGACTCACCTACGCCTTCGGGCGCTGACGTGGCGCGCGCGTACCTCACGCGACGGGTGACCTTCGCGGCGGCGCACCGCTACCGTCGCCCCGACTGGGACGACGCGCGCAATGCGCAGGTGTTCGGGGCCTGCGCCCGCCCCAACTATCACGGGCATACCTACACCTGCGACGTCACCGTCGGCGGGACGATCGATGAGGAGACGGGGTTCGTGGTCGACCTCGGGGTGCTGGATCGCGTGCTGCAGGCCGAAGTGCGCGAGCGCTACGACCACCGCAACCTCAACCTCGACATTCCCGAGTTCGCCGAGGGGCGCCAGATCCCGACGGGAGAGAACCTGGCGCGACTGATCCTGGCGCAGGTGCAGGCCGCGCTGGGGCACGCCGCCGACGTGGTCGAGGTGCGGGTGGCGGAGGACGCCACGCTCTGGTCGTCGTACCGTCGCGAAGACGACGCGCCCGCCTCGACACGCTGAGGAACCGGCGCGCGTCGTCCGCCCTGCGGAGCGTCATTCCCCGTGGTCGGGTATTGGCGTCGCGAGGTCCGCGGGTGAGCTTGGTCGCATGAGCGATCCGCACACTCCCGCTCCGCACGCCGGCGCGCCACCCAGCGACCCGACCGCCGGGCCAGCCGGTGCGGCGGGCACGCCGCTCGACGCGGTGGAGGAGACGCCGGTCTGGCTGGAGCTGAACGGGACGCCGATCGTGACCTGGATGTGCACGCCGGAGGCGCTCGACGACCTGGTGGTGGGATGGCTGTACGGCGAGGGGTACATCGAGGCGCCGGGCGACATCACGCGCATGCGTCCCTGCACGAAGGAGTTGGGCTTCTGGGTGGACATCGACCCCGCGCGCGTCTCGGCCGTCGACGGCCAGTCGCGCCGCCGTATCCTGGCCTCGGGGTGCGGTTCGGTGACTGCCTTCCTGGGGAGCCTGGCCGACGTTCCCCGGCGCAGCGGCGCGCTCCCCTCGCTCGACACGGCGGCGTTGCGGGCCGTCTTCAAGGCGCTCTTCGCGCGCGGGGTTCGCTACAAGGAAACGGGCGGCGTCCATGCCGCCGCACTCACGGACGGCACCTCGCTCTTTCACCACGCCGAGGACATCGGGCGGCACAACGCGGTGGACAAGGTGCTGGGTGCCGCGCTGCAGGACGGTCGATCGCCGCGCGACCTGGTCCTCCTGGTGACGGGACGCATCTCGGGCGAGCTGGCCTTCAAGGCGGCACGCGCCGGCGTAGCGGCGGTGGCCACCCCGTCGGTTCCGTCCACCATTGCCGTGGATATCGCGCGGGCCGCCGGGATGCTGCTCATCGCCCGGGCCGTGAGCGGGCAGCCGCAGCTGCACTGGCCGGATGGCGCTCGTTAGGGATGCGCCGCGTGACGAGGGACGCATGCACTGCACCGGCGTGATCCTGGCGGGGGGCGAGGCCTCGCGATACGGCGGGCGCCCCAAGGGGCTGGAGCTGGTTGGGGGGGTGCGCATCATCGACCGGGTGGCGCGCGCACTGGCCGCTGCCGCCGACGACCTGCTCCTCATTGCCAACACGCCGGACGCTGCCGGGTGGCTGCCG
>CAZVDJ010000836.1:0-2240 GCA_964626245.1 uncultured Gemmatimonadaceae bacterium | reverse complement strand
CGCGAAGGGGAGGGCTGTGCCCACGACGGGCTGGTGTGGGAGGGGATGATCGCGCAGTATGTGGGGGGCCATGAGTAGGTCGGGAGACGGGAGACGGGAGACGGGGGACGGGAGATGGGAGACACTTCAACACCACGGATCATGCAGCAGAAGCGCGTCGGACTGGTCGTCGGGCGGGAGTGGTCGTGGCCGCCGGCGTTCATCGAGGAGGTCAACAAGCGGGATGCGGGGGTGGTGGCCGAGTATGCCAAGCTTGGCGGCGACCACCATGATGGGGCGGTGCCGTACGACGTCCTCATCGACCGCATCTCGCACGAGGTGCCGATGTACCGTTCCTACCTCAAGAAGGCGGTGCTCGAGGGACGCACGGTCATCAACAACCCCTTCATGTGGTCGGCGGACGACAAGTTCTTCGGCGCGGCGCTGGCCACCAAGCTGGGCGTTGCGTCGCCCAAGACGGTGCTCCTTCCCAACAAGGACTACGTCCCCGGCATCGTCCCCAACGAATCGCTGCGCAACCTCAAGTTCCCGCTCGACTGGGACGCGCTGGCGCGCTACATCGGGATGCCGTGCATCCTCAAGGACGCGCACGGTGGCGGGTGGAAGGAGGTCTACGTCTGCCACTCGGTGCAGGAGCTCATCGAGAACTACAACCAGTCTGGGCTCCTCACGATGATCGTGCAGGAGTTCATCCAGTGGGACCAGTTCGTGCGCTGCCTGTGCCTGGGGCAGGAGGAAGTGCTCCCCATGCAGTACGACCCCAAGGCGCGCAAGTACATCGTGGACGACGACTACCTCACGCCGGCCATGCGCGCGCGCATCGTGCAGGACTCGCGCACGCTCTGCGGCGCGTTAGGCTACGACATGAACTCGCTGGAGTACGCCGTGAAGGACGACGTCCCGTACGCGATCGACTTCATGAACTGCGCGCCCGACATGGACATCTACTCGCTCACCCCCACCTACTTCGACTGGGTGGTGAAGGGGATGGCCGACCTGGCGATCAAGCTGGCGAAGGAGCCGCGCCGGACCGCGGTGGAGGCGAAGTGGAGCGCGCTGTTCACGGCGGCGCGGTGAAAGACAGACGGGGGACGGGAGACGGGAGACGGGGGGCACAGCGCCGTCCCTCCCCCGCGCTGCCGTCCCCACCCCGCGCACAGCAACGCCGCGCCACCTCCCGTCTCCAGTCTCCCGTCCCCCGTCTCGTATGCTCGACCTGATTCAGCGCTACCACGACCTCCTCACCCCCGAGATCGCCGAGGAGACGCACGCGCACATCGAGGCGGCGCTCACTCGGCGCGGGCTGATCTTTGGGGGGCGGGCGTTGTGCACGGTGCTGCGGCCGCGGCTCACCACCCCGCGCGAGGTGGCGTCGCTGCAGGGGCGCATCCGTCCGCTCATGCGCGCCTTCAAGCGGGCGTACGCGCGCGCCATGGCGGACCGTGCGTTTCGCTCGCAGTTCGGGTTGCTGGACTGGGAGGAGACGTTGCTCGCCGACGCGCCGGGGTACGACTGGCCGTCGCCCACGTCGCGGCTGGACTTCTTCTATGTGGCGGGAACGGGGCAGCTCGGGCTCACCGAGTACAACGCCGAGACGCCGGCGGGCGCCGCGTACAACGATGCGCTGTGCGAGACGTTCCTGGACGCGCCGGCGGTGCGCGAGTTTTCACGCGCCTACGAGGTGATGACGCTGCCGTCGCTTCCCGGTGTGGTAGGATCGATCCTGGCCGCGTGGCACGAGTTCTCCAGGTCGCGCCGCCGCCCGCGCATCGCGATCCTGGACTGGGACGACGTCCCCACGCGCACCGAGTTCGAGCTCTACCGCCAGCACTTCGCCACGCTCGGCATCGAGGCGGTGATCGACGACCCGCGCCGCTGCGAGTACCGCGACGGGAAGCTGTGGGTGGCGGGAGCGCCCGCCGACATGATCTACAAGCGCGTCCTGATCAGCGAGTTGATCGAGACGTGCGGCCTGTCGCACGACGTGGTGCGCGCGGTGCGCGAGGGGGCGGTGTGCCTGGCGGACGGCTTCCGCTGCAAGATCCTGCACAAGAAGGCCTCGCTGGCCGTGCTCTCGGATGAGGCCAACGCCGAGCACTTCTCGCCTGACGAGCTGGAGGCGATCCACGACTGCATCCCGTGGACGCGCGTGGTGCAGGAGCGGCGCACGACGTGGCGCGGCGAGACGATCGACCTGGTGCCGTGGATGGCCGCGCAGAAGGATCACCTGGTGCTCAAGC
>CAZVDJ010000835.1:0-2247 GCA_964626245.1 uncultured Gemmatimonadaceae bacterium | reverse complement strand
GCCGACCTGGACGCGTTAGGCGCGCTGGCGGCGGCGCGGGGGGTGCTGCTCGTCGTCGACAACTGCATGTCGACGCCGGTCCTCCAGCAGCCGCTGCGGCACGGGGCGCACCTCTCCGTGCACTCGGCGACCAAGTTCATCGACGGGCAGGGGCGCGTGATGGGGGGCGTGGTGGTGGGGCGCGAGGATCTCATCGACCAGATCTACACCTTCTGCCGCAGCACCGGCCCCGCGCTCTCCCCGTTCAACGCCTGGGTGCTGTCCAAGAGCCTCGAGACGCTCTCGCTCCGCATGGAGCGTCATTCAATGAACGCGCTCGCCGTGGCGGAGCACCTGGAGCGCAGCCCCGATCTGGAGCAGGTTCGCTATCCGTTCCTGCCATCCCATCCGCATCACGACGTCGCGAGACGGCAGATGTCGACGGGGGGCGGGCTCGTGGCCTTCACCGTGAAGGGGGGGATCGACCGAGGACGGCGCTTCCTCGACGCGCTCCGCCTCTGCTCACTGACGGCGAACCTTGGCGACACGCGGACCATCGCGACGCATCCGGCGTCCACGACGCACGCCAAGCTCAGCGAGGACGAGCGCCGGGCGGTCGGCATCACCCCGGGACTCGTTCGAGTGTCCGTTGGCCTGGAGGCGATCGACGATATCGTGGCGGATCTCGACCAGGCGCTCATCGCGTCGCGGTAGTCGACCCCGTTTCACCTCCGGATCAGCCGATCACGGGGCCGCACCGCGCTTGAGGAGTCCGAGCGGATCCGCCGGGTCCACGCCGTCGTCGAAGACCTTCCCCCGGTCGCGGTGCGTGAGCCGATAGACGGCGCCGAGCCAGTTGTTGAAGAAGGCCTTGCCGCTGTCGCCCCACGTGTTGTCCAGCAGCCGCACCACCTCCTGCTCCGGAAAGTCGGGGCGAGGCGCGCCCGCCTGACGAGCGGACCGTGCTGCATCCCACCAGCGTTCGACCGCGGCGGCGGCCGCATCGGACAAGTAGTGCTCGGGGTACGGGGGGACGTCGTCGCGCTCCCCCGCGAACCAGCGGTACGCCTCGCGCACGTACTCCTTGAGCAGGCTGTTGGTGTCGTACTCCGGGTGCCCCTGGAAGTAGACGACGCGGAACTGGTCGGCGCTCACCGCCAGGTGCACGCCGCCTTCCGCGCTCTCGGCGAGCACGGTGAGCCCTGCCTGCTCGAACTGCGACCGGTCGATGTCGTTGTGCCGGGAATGCGGGACGTCGAATCGCGTGTTGACATCGCGGAGCAGGGGGTGTTCGGGCCTGGTCACGCGGTGGTCGTACACCCCCCAGCGCTTGCGCGGCAGCGCGACGCGGTCGATCCCGTGGAAGTGCTTGAGGAGCGAGTGTGTGGCGAGGCAGGAGCACAAGACGGATGTCACGTGCTCCGACGCCCACTCGATGACGTCCTCGAGCGGCTGCCAGAACGGCTCCTCGACAAGCGTGGGGTTGGCGACGTTGGCGCCGGTGATGATGAGCGCGTCAAGACCCTCCGCGCGAAGGGCATCGAACGTGGTGTAGTGCCGCTCGATGTAGGCGCGGGTCTCCTCGTCGCGCTGGAGGCCCGGCACCGTGAATGGATGCACGTACATCTGCACGATCTTGTTCGCGGTCCCCACCATGCGCAGGAACTGCCGCTCCGTCACGCGCAGCGCCGCGTCGGGCATCATGTTGAGCAGCCCGATGTGGAGTTCGCGGATGTCCTGGTGGAGCGCACCGTCGAGCGACAGCACCTCATGGCCGGCGCGGCGCAGGTCTTCGAACGAGGGGAGCGAGGAATGGGCGACGATGGGCATGGGCGCGTGTCGGACGGCGTGTGAGCAAGGAATCTACGACGATCGGCGACCACGCAGGGCGCACGTCGCTTCTCGAACACTCGAAGGGGACGCGGGGCCTGGAGTCCGCGACCGGTGCATCAGGCCACCCTCCTCCTGCCTGAGCCGTCGGCCTTCGCCAGCTACGAGGCGCGTCGCAAGCCAGCGGTTTCGGCGGTCGCGCGCCTCTCCGGCGGAGTGGCGCGCTGTCCGAGGAGACACACCCCCCGCTCCGCGGCGCTGGTCACCGACGGCGGGAGCATCGCGGCCTAACGCGGCCCTCCCCTGCACCACTCGGCCGACCGGGGCGGACTCGTGGCCGTCCCGGTCGTGCCGCTCGCTGAGACACATCCTTTCATTCGGGTGGTAAGCTCCCCCGTCAAGTAGACAGTGTCGAGGTTGACTCCTGGGGTGCGGTGG
>CAZVDJ010000834.1:0-2248 GCA_964626245.1 uncultured Gemmatimonadaceae bacterium | reverse complement strand
CACGCGGCGGTCCGCTACCAGGTCATCGTGGCGACGGCGGAGGGACGCAAGGCACTCGGACTCGATCCCGCGGACATTCGATCGCTCGACCAGGCGCCGCTGGTGGCTGCCGCGAGCGATTCCCCTTCTCACGACGAACCATCTCACGAGTAGTCGACCGCTCGTGGCCGGCGCGGGGTGCTGGCGCGCTTTCGACGACGCACGAGTTGGTGACTGGACCTCTCGAATCCTGGAGAATCACGACATGAAGGCGATGCAGGCGATACAGACGATGCCGGCGTGGAGGCTCGGCGCACTGGTGGTGGGGACGGCTGCCCTGGCGGCGTGTGGCGGCGAGGGCGAGCATGCCGCGGTGCGCGAGGCGCACGCCGCGGTCCCAGCGGGTGTGCGCTACGTCGTGCAGGACACGACGGTGACGGCCACGCAGGAGGCGACGGCGTTGGCCGAGCCCTACGCACAGGCGACGGTGAGCACGAAGCTGATGGGTGCCGTGACCGCGGTGCTCGTGAAGGAGGGCGATCGCGTGGCCGCCGGACAGCCGCTCGTGCGAATCGACGCCCGGGACCTGGCTGCGAAGCAGGAGCAGGTGCAAGCCGGCATTGCCGGCGCCGAGGCGATGCACCGCGAGGCCGAGCAGATGGCCACGCGCATGCGTGCATTGTACGCGGACAGCGCGGCGCCCAAGGCGCAACTGGATGCCGCGGAGGCGGGGCTGGCGCGGGCGCGCGCCGGGGTGGCAGCCGCCCGGGCGGGCGAAGCGGAGCTGCAGGCCGTGTCGGGCTACGCGGTGGTGCGTGCGCCATTCGCCGGTGTGGTGACGCAGCGGTTCGTGGACCCGGGCGCATTTGCCGCGCCCGGCGCCCCGTTGATCACGGTGCAGGACAATAGCCGCCTGCGAATCGCGGCGACGGTTGCGCCGGCACTGGCCAGCACGGTCGCACGCGGCAGCAGGTTGCAGGTGACGGTGGAAGGAGTGGGCAGCGAGGCGATCGTGGAAGGCGTGGTCCCGTCGGGGACGGGGAGCCTCTACACGGTGAATGCCATCGCGGACAATCGCCGGGGCACGCTGGCGGCGGGCGGCGCGGCGCGCGTCTCGCTGGCGCAAGGCACGCGACCGGCGATCCTCGTCCCCACGACGGCGATCCGTCGCGAGGGCGACCTGACCGGCGTGACGGTGACGGCGGGCGACAGGGCGACGACACGCTGGCTCAGGCTCGGCGCCACGCTCGGCGATCGGGTTGAGGTGCTGGCAGGACTTGCGGCTGGCGACACGGTACTCGTGCCGGCCAGCGCGGCCAAGGAGTAACCCATGGGCATCTCCGGACGCATTGCCAGGGCCTTCCTGCAGTCCAAGCTCACGCCGCTGGTCACGGCGGCGTCGCTGATCGTCGGGCTGCTGGGCATGATGGCCACCCCGCGGGAGGAGGAGCCGCAGATCTCCGTCCCGATGATCGACGTGATCGCCGCCCTTCCCGGCGCGGGGTCGCGTGAGGTGGAGAACCTGCTCGCCCGCCCCATCGAGCGGCGGATGTGGGAGATCCCCGGCGTCGAGCACGTGTATGCGATGTCGGGCGAGGGCTACACGATGGTGACGGTGCGCTTCAAGGTGGGCGAGGACCAGGAGCGCTCGATCACGAAGGTGCACGCGAAGCTGGCGTCGGCGATGGATCAGGCGCCGGCCGGCGCGATGCCGCCGCTGGTGAAGCCGCACTCGATCGACGACGTCCCGGTGATGACGATGACGCTCTCGTCTGCGCGGTACTCGTCCAACGAACTGCGGCAGCTGGCCGTGCACCTCGAGGACGAAGTGCGCACGGTGACTGACGTCTCCGAGACGTCGGTGGCGGGAGGCCAGCCGGCGCAGGTTCGGGTGACGCTCGACCCGTCGCGCCTGGCGGCGCGCGGGGTGACGCCCGGTGAGGTGGCCATGGCGCTGCGCGGGGCCAACGCCCGGCTGCAGGCCGGCGAGTTCGCGACCGGAAATGAGGTGGTGCGCGTCGATGTGGGAGCGGCGCTCGCGTCCGCCGAGGACGTGGGAATGGTGGTGATCAGCGCCCGCGGCGGCTCCCCCGTGCTGCTGCGCGACGTTGCCGACGTGCGTGAGGAGTTCGGCGAGCGCACCGACTACGTGTCGCACGCGGAGGCCGGTGGGGCGGTGGAGCAGGCCGTGACGATCAGCGTGGCCAAGCGGCAGGGGGCCAACGCGACGGTGGTGACGCGTGCGGTGGAAGCGCGGGTCGAGGGCGCG
>CAZVDJ010000833.1:0-2249 GCA_964626245.1 uncultured Gemmatimonadaceae bacterium | reverse complement strand
GCATAGACGTGCGGGACGGCGTCGCTCAGCAGCGTCCCCCCCAGGTAGGCCTGGTATGCCGGCTCGGGAACGATCGCCACGTCGCCCCGTCCCAGGAAGGCAAAGGCCACGTGCGCCAGCCCCTCCTTCGACCCGAGCAGCGGCACCACCTCGGCCATGGGATCGAAGCGGGTGCCGAAGCGGCGCGCCATCCAGGCGACGATCGCCTCGCGAAAGGGAACGTGCCCCAGGCCGAAGCCATAACGCTGCAGTGCCGGGACCTCGGCCGAGCGCTGCAACGCCGCCACGGCTGCAGCTGGCGGAGCCAGGTCGGCGTCGCCGGCGCCAAGGTCGATGACGTCGACCCCTCGCAGCAGCAACTCGCGCTTGCGCTGCGGCACGTGGGCCAGCGGATAGGCGGGGAACTGCCCGAAGCGTTCGGAGAAGCGTGGCACGGCCGAGCGGGACGAAGGTGGCGCGGGGCGACGAGCGGGGCGGGCGAAATGTAGCGCCGCGTCGCCCCGGGCCCGCTCACCCTTCGCCGGCGGCGTGGCTCTCGTCCAGCACGGTGGTGAGCGGCTCGGTCAGCGCCACGAGCGTGAAGGTGAAGACACTCCCGCCACCCTCGCGCGGCGAATAACGCAGCCCTCCCCCCTGCGCTTCGGCCAGCGTCTTTCCCATCGGCAGGCCGAGCCCCGCACCACCCACGTCGTAGCGCACGCGCTTGGAGCGGAAGAAGGGGATGTAGATCTGCGCCAGGTCGTCGTCGGCAATGCCGGGGCCGCGGTCCCGCACCTCGATCACCAGTTCTCCGCCGTCCCGCCGAGCCACCAGCTCGATGGGCTCGTCCGGGGGCGAGTACTTGTGCGCATTCTCCAGCAGGTTGACCAGGACGCGCAGCGACGCCACGAAGTCGAACCGCCCGACCAGCGGTCCCTCGTCGTCGGCCACGTGACGCACCACCTGGCGTCCACCCAGCAGCGGCGCCAGCTGCCGCATCGCGGCCCCCACCAGGTCCTCCAGCGTGTTCACGTCCATCGCCAGCGACAACTCGCCGGCCCGCGCCCGCGAGAGGTCCAGCAGGTCGCCCACCATGCGCGACAGCCGGTCCGCCTCCTCCTCGATCTGCTGTGCCGGTCCCTCGCCCCGCTTGGCCAGCGACGCCGCCAGCAGCTTGATCGTGGTGAGCGGCGTGCGCAGGTCGTGCGACACCGACGCCAGCACCATGTCCTTCATCCGGTCGGCCTCGCGCAGCGCGTTGGCGTGCGCCGCATCCGCCGCCAGCCGCATGCGGTCCAGCCCCAGCGCCGCATACTGCGCCAGCGCCTGCAACGTGGTGGCGCGCGCATCTCGTATCGCCTCGGCGCTCACCTCCTCCACCACGATCTCGCCGATCACCCCACCCTCGGCGTGCAGGGGGAGTCGCACCGTCTGCAGGAGCGACAGCTCCCCGTCGTCGCGCCTGGCGCCCGGGCTGCCCGTGGACTCGGGTGACACCTCCGCCCGCGCCACCTCGCGTCCCCCGTCATCGACGCCCCGCCGGATCATGCACCGCCGAGCGCCCAGGACCTCGCACGTCGTCGCGGCCACGCGCTCCAGTGCCGCGGCCGGCGAGATGGCCGAGAGCATCTCGGCCCCGAGGTCGGCCATGCGTTGCACCTCGCGGCTTCGCCGCTTGGCCTCCATGGCCTGGTGGCGGGCCCGCGACAGCAGCCGGGTCGCCACCGCCGCCGTCACGAAGAACGAGAGCATGATGCTCACGTCGTGAGGCTTGCGCAGGCTGAACTGGTCGAACGGGCGCTGGAAGACGATGTCGATGGCCAGGAAGCCCAGGGCGGCGAGGAAGAAGCCCAGCAACTCGCCGCCGAACGAGCTGGCGATCAGGATGAGCAGCAGCATCGGGAGGACGACGTGCACCTCGTCCAGCGTCGCGCGGTACGGGGCGAGCCCCGCCACCAACGCAAATAGCGCCACGGTCGCGGCCACCCACGTCACCGGCCGCTCGCGGCGCAACCGTTCGCGGCGGTCGTCCACCAGGCGGCGAAGCGCCGAGCTCATCTCCCCGCGCCCCGCGTCACCCCTGGCGCGGTACTTCGAAGCGGTAGCCCACGCCCGGTTCGGTCACGATGAGCTGCGGCGCCGACGGGTCGGGCTCGATCTTCTTGCGCAGCGCCGTGATGAAGACCCGCAGGTATTGCGACGCGTTGCCGTGCGAGCGCGCCCACACCGCGTCAAAGAGCTGGCGATGCGTGAGCGTGCGCCCCGCCTGC
>CAZVDJ010000832.1:0-2249 GCA_964626245.1 uncultured Gemmatimonadaceae bacterium | reverse complement strand
GTGGGACGAACCGGCCGTACGATGCCAACCGGGGTCGGGAGGGGCAAGCCGGGCCTCGGCTGACGCGGCGGCACGAGGCATACGTTGGAACGTTCCAACGTGCTGCGGTTGCGTGCATTCGGGACGTGACGCGAGGCGATGACGGGCGTATATCGTGCGGAGGGTCACACTCGGCCCCTCGTGCACCGGCGCGTCAGGCGGGGCCGACGGGGCGACTGCTCTATCCGAGGTTCGCGTGGGAAAGACGTGGATGGAGGGAGGCACGCGTGCGCGGACGCTCCGCGCGCGGCTCGCTCTCATCGTGCTGGCGGTCATCGTCCCGCTCATGGGGCTGACCTTCGCGCGCGAGTGGGAGCGCCGCCGCCTGGAGATCGGTCGCCTGGAGTCCAGCGCGCGAGAGCGCGCCACGGCGGCGGCACGGGCGCTCGAGGTGCAATTCGGCCACGCGCACGCGCAGCTGCATTCGCTGTCGCAACTCCTGGATACCCGGCAGCCGGCCGCCTCGGTGGACTCGGTGCTGAAGTCCATGTATCCCGCGGCGCCGTACCGGTACACCAACATCTGGGTTGCTGACACGCTGGGCAACGTGATCGCGGTGGCGACCAACCCGCCGGGACGACCGCTGTCCGTGGCCGATCGGCGCTACTTCCGCGAAGCGCGACGCACCGGGACATTCCACGTGGGCGACGTGGCGCGTTCTCGCACGCTCGCGCACGCCCCGTACATCCTCCCGTTCGGCCTGGCACAGCGCAACCAGGCCGGCAAGGTCACCTCGGTCATCGGCGGCGCCGTCTTCGCCGATTCGCTGGACGCGCTCGCGGTGATGCAGGGGCTTCCGCCCGGCTCGGTCTTCACCCTCATCGACAGCACGGGGCGCGTACAGTACCGCAGCCTGGACGGCGAGCGCTGGATCGGGCGATCGCTGGCGCTGGAGCCGGGGTTCGAGCACAACCGCGTGGTGCCTCGCGGTGTCGATACGACGCTCTCCGCCGACGGCACTCGCCGCATGGTGGCGTTCGAAACGGTCCCGTCGACGCGGTGGATCGTCTACATCGGGATCCCCGTCGCCTACTCGCTCGACCTGGTGCGCAGCCAGTTCCAGCGCGACCTGGCGCTCACCTTCGCCCTGGCGCTCGCCGTCTTCCTCCTGGGGAACGGCCTCGTGCGGCGGGTCACGCGCCCCATCGAGTCGCTCACCGACGACGCGCGCGCCATTGCGGCTGGCGACCTGCAGCGCCGCTCGACGATCGCCGAATCGGGCGAGATCGGGGCGCTCGCATCGGCCTTCAACCAGATGGCCGGCACCGTCGCCGAGCGCAATCGCGCGCTGGCGGAAAGCGAGGCGCGCTACCGGCTGCTCTTCGACGCCAATCCGGTGCCGGTCTTCGTCTGGTCGCTCGAGTCGCGGCGCATCGTCATGACGAACCGCGCCGCGAAGGAGCAGTTCGGCTGGCGCAGCGGTCGCCCCGGTGAATTGCTCGTGACCGATGTCGTCTCGGCGGCCGAGCACGACGCGTTCCTGGAGCGCATGCGGTACGTGCCACGGCATCCTCGCGACGACGGGCTCTGGCACTTTGCGCACGCAGACGGTCGCGAACTCGAGGTCGAGCTGCTCTCGGCGCCGTACGAGCGCGCGGGCGCGCCGGCCATCCTGCACGTGGCGCTCGACGTCACGGCGCGCCGGGCCGCCGAGCGCGCGCTGGACGAATCGCGTGAACAGCTGCGCCACCGGCAGCGGCTCGAGTCGCTCGGGTCGTTTGCGGCAGGGATCGCGCACGACTTCAACAATTACCTCGCGTCGATCGTGGGATTCTCGGGGCTCCTGCGCGAGCGCGTGGCGGTGGACCGCGAGGCGGCCGAGGAGGTGGACGAGATCGTGGCGGCGGCCAAGCGAGCCGCCGATCTCACGCGCCAGATCCTGGTGTTCAGCCGGCGCCAGGTCTCGGAGCCGACGCCGCAGTCGGTGGGCGCCACGGTGCGCGCCATCGCACCGATGCTGGCGCGGCTGGTGGGAGAGCAGGTCACGATCGACACGGTCCTGGAGGACGATGGCCAGCGAACGCGCGTCGATCCATCGCAGCTGGAGCAGGTGCTGGTGAACCTGGCGGCCAACGCGCGCGACGTGATGCCCGCGGGCGGACGGTTGCTCCTGGCGACCCGCGCCATCACGGTGCACGAGCGCGACTCCCGGCACGCGGACATTGCCCCCGGCCACTACGTCGTGCTCGAGGCGCGCGACACCGGCCCCG
>CAZVDJ010000831.1:0-2255 GCA_964626245.1 uncultured Gemmatimonadaceae bacterium | reverse complement strand
CTCGCCCGCCCCCGCGCGCGACACCTACCCACGCCAGCCCGTCGACGTCGAGCACTATCGATTCGCGATCACCCTCACCGATTCCACCGATCGCATCGAGGGCGAGGCCACCGTGCGCATGCGCTTCCTGGCCGATGGCCTCACGCGGGTAGAGCTCGACCTGGCGGCGATCACTCCCGAACGCCAAGGAAAGGGGATGGTGGTGAGTGCCGTGTCCAGCGGCGGCGTGCCGCTCACGTTCAGCCACGCGCGCGACCGGTTGGTGATGCTGCTCCCCATCGCCGCCACCAAGGGGAGCGTCGCCGAGTTCGTGGTGCGGTACGCTGGCGTCCCCGCCGCCGGCTTGCTGATCGGACCTAACAAGTACGGCGATCGCGGCTTCTTCTCCGACGACTGGCCCGACAAGGCGCGCCAGTGGCTCCCTACCATCGACCACATCTCCGACAAGGCGACGATGGAGATGGACGTCACCGCGCCCGCGCACTACCAGGTCATCTCCAACGGGCGCCGCATCGAGGAGAGCGACCTCCCCGGAAATCGGCGGCGCACCGTGTGGCGCGAGGGCGTTCCCATCGCCCCGTGGCTCTACGTGCTGGGCGTGGCGCGCTTTGCCGTGCAGCACGTGGGCGACTATCGCGGCGTGCCGTTGGAGACGTGGGTCTTTGCCCGCGACCGTGACGCCGGCTTCCACGACTTTGCCGTCCCCGTGAAGGAGGCGATGGTCTTCTACTCGGAGTTCATCGGCCCCTTCTCGTACGAGAAGCTGGCCAACGTGCAGTCGAACTCGGTGAGCGGGGGGATGGAGGCGGCGTCGGCGATCTTCTACAGCGCCGGGAGCGTGACCGGCACGCGCAGCACCCGGTGGCGCAACGTCATCATCCACGAGATCGCCCATCAATGGTGGGGAAACGCAGTGACGGAGAGCGACTGGGACGATGTGTGGCTGAGTGAAGGGTTCGCCACCTACTTCACCCTGTTGTTCATCGAGCATGCCTATGGACGCGATGCCTTCGGCGCCGGGCTTCGCGACTCGCGCAAGACTGTCGTCGACTTCTACGCCAGGCGCCCCGACTACCGTGTGGTGCACGACCACCTGGCCGACATGTCGCAGGTGACCACGAGCATGACGTACCAGAAGGGAAGCTGGGTGCTGCACATGCTGCGCGAGCGCCTGGGCGACGACCGCTTCTGGGCGGGGATCCGCGAGTACTACGCGCGCTATCGCGACGCCAGCGCCTCAACCAGCGACTTCCGGCACGTGATGGAGCGTGCGTCCGGCGAGGATCTCGGCGCCTTCTTCGACCAATGGCTGTACCGCGGCGGGATCCCGACGCTGGAGGGAACGTGGTGGTGGGATGCGGCGAGGCGCGAGGTGGTGGTTGAGCTCCGGCAGGTGCAGCCGGGGGTGCCGTTCGTGATGCCCGTGGAGATCGGCATCGAGAGTGCTGCGGGTGCGCCGCCGCGGGTGGAGCGGATGGCGGTGAGCGGGGCGGTGCAACGCTCGGCGTTCGCGGCGGAGCGGGAGCCGGTGGGGGTGGTGCTGGATCCGGGGGTGAGGGCGTTGGTGGCGGGGGGGATTGGGCGGCGGCGGTGAGACGAGCTCGATCGCCGGACTGCTCGCACGGTAACGAACTATTATAGTGTTAGCTGACCAACATAAAAGCTACTCGTCAGCGCTATCATGGACCTTGAAGGGGCGAGCGACGTTCGAGGGGCGCTCCAGCGAGTCGGGGAACTCCTCGCAGCCGAAGGGGACGGATACACCGTCGTAATCGTCGGCGGGGCCGCCCTCAATCTGCTCGGAGTGGTGGAGAGAGCGACTACCGACGTGGACATTCTCGCCTTCGCGGATTCACGAGCCGATGGTCCACCGGATCTGGCGACGCTCCGTGAACCGCCCGAGCCGATTCCTGAGCCACTCCGCAGATCGGCATCGTATCCCGATACGACCTGATCTTCCTGAAGCTGTTCGCAGCTGCCGACTCGACTGGCACGGGGAGCGTTCACTATCAGGACCTCCTCGCCCTCAATCCGACGCCGGAAGAACTCGCCGAGGCGTCCGCGTGGGTGCGCACACGGGATGCGGCGCCCGCGTTCGGGAAGATCCTCGAACTCGTGGTAAGCCATGTGCGCCAGGACCTTGGACACCGATAGCCAAACGGCGATAGTGCGCCACGGAGACGCCCGAGACACGCTGCGCGAGCTCGTGACGCAGATGCGGCGCGCCGTTCTCTCGGTGGTCTGGCGTCAATGGC
>CAZVDJ010000830.1:0-2259 GCA_964626245.1 uncultured Gemmatimonadaceae bacterium | reverse complement strand
CATCGCCGTCGCGCGGGCCGTCGCGAGTGGAGCCGCCGACGTCGGAATCATGGTGGACGGCGCGGGGATCAGCAGCTGCATGGCCGCAAACAAGGTGGCCGGTGTGCGCGCGGCGCTGTGCTATGACGTGACCACGGCGGCCAACGCTCGCGAGCACAACCATGCCAACGTCTTGACGTTAGGCGGCACCCTGATCGGCACGCGCCTGGCGCAGGAGATCGTGCGCACCTTCCTGGACACTCCCTTTGGCGGCAGTCGCCACGCGCGCCGCGTGGCGAAGATCGACGCGCTCGACGCGACGGAGGGGCGCGCGACGGGAGCGAGGCCCCCGACCGGAGGGCGATAGCGAACGCCCGGTCGCATGCGGGGGCTGCCGGCGCCGAGGAACAGGAGCCGCGCGCCGAGGCGGGGCCCCCCCCCGACAACAACATGCTCCCTGGTCTCCATCGCTCCCGTACCATTCCCTTCCCTCCGCACTCCTTTCCGAACGACCTGGATGACGCTTCGACTTCACCTCACCACGCGCGCGCACACCCACGGCGACGACAGGCCGGGCATCCCCAGTTCGCCGGCACCCCGTCTCCGGTCCCATGACACCCGTCCCTGGGCGCTCGCCGTCGTGAGCATCCGACGGCTTCTCTCGCTGCCGCTGGTGTCGAGCGCGCTGCTTGGAACGACGCCCCGCGTCGAGGCGCAGGAGACGCCCACCCAGCGCGCCGCCGCCGTGGACGTGGTCAAGCGCCAACGCGAGCTGCAGGCGCGCATCGACGCCGCGTCGCTCGCCCGCCGGCTCACCAGCGCGCAGAACGCACGCCGCGATGCGGTCGTCGCCCGCGCGCGCTCGCTGTGGGACGGGGAGCTGCGAGCCATGTCCGACGATATCACGCGTCACCCGGAGATCGGCTTCAAGGAGACGCGCTCGGTCAAGATCCTCGCCGACTGGCTCACCGCGCACGACTTCACCGTCGAGCATGGCGTCGCGGGGCTCTCCACCGCCTTCGTCGCCCGCTTCAACCAGGGGACACCCGGCCCCAACCTCGGCATCATCGTGGAGTACGACGCGCTGCGCGGGACCGTGCGCGACTACCACGGCGACCAGCATTCGTCGCAGGGACCCATCGGCCTGGCGGTCGCAGCCGCGGTCTCGGAGTTCCTCGCCAGCAGCAAGACGCCGGGCACGGTGACCGTCTACGGCACCCCCGCCGAGGAGATGATGCCACCGCCCAGCAAGACGGTGATGCACAAGGCCGGTGTCTTCAACGGTGCCGACGTGATCATCCGGACCCACTCGTCGGTGAACACGCAGCGTCCGGCACCGGGCTTCGGCACCTGCTGCCTGAACATCGACGGCGTGCGCTACATCTTCACCGGCGCGCCGGCCCACCAGATGTCGGCATGGGAAGGCCGCGATGCGCTCACCGCCGTCCTTCATCTCTTCCAGTCGGTGGACGGGCTGCGCAAGAACATCCGCCCCGAGGCGCGCATCCAGGGGATCATCCACGAAGGGGGCAAGGCGCCGAACGTCGTCCCCGACCGCGCGGTCGCCGACTTCTACATCCGCTATCCCGACGAGGTGTACCTCGCGCAGGTGCGCCAGCTCATCGACGACGCCGCGCGCGGCGCCGCCCTCTCCACCGGTACCAAGGTGGAGATCGACACCTACGGCTCCATGCGCGACGGCATCTCGGTGGCGGCGCTCAACGAGGTTGCCTTCGCCTACCTGCGGAAGTACGGCGCCACGCGCATCCTCGAGGAGCCGCAGAAGCCGCAGGGATACGAGGAGACGGGATCCGTCTCGCGCGACATTCCCGGTGTAGGCTTCTCGGCATTCACCTCCACCGGCGGCTTTCACACCTACGAGATGGAAGCTGACGCCCTGAACGACGTCGAGCACACCGGCTTCCGCATCGACGCGATGGCCATGGCGGCCATGCTCGTCGACTTCGCCACCGACCCCGACTTCCGCGCGCGCGTGAGGGACGAGTTCAGCACCACCCGGTCGCTCTTCGGCGACTACGTCTCGGCGCTCAGGCAGGCCTACCCGCTTCCGACCATCAAGTAGATTTCCGGGCATGAATCGCCAAGACGCCCTCGACTACCACGCGAATCCCCGCCCGGGGAAGATCGCCGTCGTCCCGACGAAGCCGCTCAACAACCAGCGCGACCTCGCGCTCGCCTACTCCCCGGGCGTCGCCGAGCCCTGCCTGGAGATCCACAAGAACCCCAGCGAGGCCTACCGCTACACCGCGCGCGGCAACC
>CAZVDJ010000829.1:444-2259 GCA_964626245.1 uncultured Gemmatimonadaceae bacterium | reverse complement strand
GGCAGCCCCGCCAGCGGCAACGGCGCCTTCTCGCGCGTGTCGCGGCGCGCCGACATGCACGTGCCAGCGGCCAGGTCGCGCGGACCGAGCTCGAGCCGCAGGGGAACGCCTTGCAGCTCCCACTCGTAGTACTTGGCCCCGGGCTTCATCCCCTCGCGTGCGTCCACGTGCACGCGCAGCCGGTCGTCGCCCCGGCCGCCCCAGCCCGTGAGGTCGGCCTTCACCGCGTACGCGGCCTCGAGCAGCGCCGAGCGCTCCTCATCGCTCTTCCAGATGGGGACGATCACGATCTCGATGGGGGCCAGCCGGGGCGGGATGCGCACGCCGTTGTCGTCGCCGTGTGTCATCACCAACCCGCCGATCATGCGCGTCGACACCCCCCAGCTCGTGTTCCAGGCGTGCTCCACCTGCCCGGACTCCGCCTGGAACTTGAGGTCGAAGGCCTTGGCAAAGTTCTGCCCCAGGTTGTGCGACGTGCCGGCCTGCAACGCCTTGTTGTCCTGCATCATCGCCTCGAGGCAGTACGTGCGCAGCGCCCCGGCGAACTTCTCGCTTTCCGTCTTGAGGCCCGTCACCACGGGCATCGCCATCCACTCCTCCATGAACTGCCGGTAGACCCCCAGGATCAGGCGCGTCTCGGCCTCCGCCTCGTCGTGCGTGGCGTGGGCCGTGTGTCCCTCCTGCCACAGGAACTCCAGCGTGCGCAGGAAGAGGCGCGTGCGCATCTCCCAGCGCACGACGTTGGCCCACTGGTTGATCAGGATGGGGAGGTCGCGGTAGCTTTGCACCCACTTGGCGTACATCGAGTAGATGATCGTCTCCGACGTGGGGCGGACGACCAGCGGCTCCTCGAGCTGCTTCCCGCCCCCATGCGTCACCACCGCCGCCTCGGGGGCGAACCCCTCCACGTGCTGCGCTTCCTTGTGCAGGAAGCTCTCGGGGATGAAGATCGGGAAGTACGCGTTGCGGTGGCCCGTGGCCTTGAACATGTCGTCCAGGGCGCGCTGCATGCGCTCCCAGATGCCGTAGCCGTTGGGGCGAATGACCATGCAGCCGCGCACGGGCGAGTAGTCGGCCAGCTCGGCGCGGAGGACGACCTCGTTGTACCACGCGCTGAAGTCGGTGGCGCGGGGGGTCAGCTTCTTGTCGGACATGGGGCGAGACGGGAGACGGGAGACGGGAGGCGGAAGAGAGGGTCTCTTCCGGTGCGAGCGTCGGAGGTGTGCTCTCGTCTCGTCACGGTCGGGCGGTGGCGGCGGTGGTGCGCGCGTCCAGGAGCGAAACCAGGTAGTCGTTCGTGACGCCGAGTGTCATCTGCTCCCTGTAGTGCGCCGCATCTCTCGATTCACACAACGCCGCGAGGGCGACATCGCCGCCGCCTTCCTCGCGGTCCATTCGGCGAACGGATGCGTGTCGCGCATCATCGATGAGCAGCGCGTGGCGCGCTCCCCCCTTGGCTGCGGCGCCCATCTGCGCCCCCGACTTCTGCGTGGTCAGGCGCTCGCGATTCAGCAGGTACGTCGCCGAGAAGCCGAGCCGCCGCAGCGCGGCACCGACCTTGACCACGAGCTCGGGCGCAACGCCGGGTTGGGGCACGACGACGAAGTCCGTCGCGGACTCGCCGCTCACCATCTTCCCGCGCGCCTTGAGCAACTCCCCCAGCACCACGTCGCCCATCCCGAAGCCTAACGCGGGCATGCTCACCCCGCCCAGCGCCTCCAGCAGGTCGTCGTAGCGCCCGCCGCCGCACACGGCGCGGAACTCGCCCTTGGCGTCGAACAGCAGGACGCGCACACCGCCCACGTCCTGGATGCG
>CAZVDJ010000829.1:0-434 GCA_964626245.1 uncultured Gemmatimonadaceae bacterium | reverse complement strand
GCGTCGAACAGCTCGAAGACGATCCCCGTGTAGTAGGCCAGCCCGCGCACGATCGTCAGGTCGAGCCTGAGGTACTCGACCACGCCATGCGCCTCGAGCAGCGCGCGATACGACGCGAAGCGGTCCAGCGCAGCCATCACCTCGGCGTCACCCGCGAAGTCGTGGCGCAGCGCCTCGAAGTCCGACGCCCGCACCAGCTCCAGTACGCGCCCCGCGACGCTGGCCGAGACACCAGCCTCGGTCATCTTCCGCACCAGCACGTCGGCCGGCTCGCGCTCGATCTTGTCCACCGCCGCGAAGACCGCGCCCGTCGCCTCGTCAGGCACCCCCACGCCACGCAGGAGCGCCGTGAGCAGTCGCCGGTCGGAGACACGCGCCACCACGTCGTCGGGCCCCAGCCCGCACGAGCGCATGATCTCGCACGCCACCGCCAG
>CAZVDJ010000828.1:0-2263 GCA_964626245.1 uncultured Gemmatimonadaceae bacterium | reverse complement strand
ATTTGCGACTGCTGAAACCATCTACGCAGATGAATATACCACCTTCTAACAAGGTAGCAGAAGGCGCTGCGTACCAACCAGGCGCGGCACATCACCGCGGCCAAGCCGCTCATGCTGGAGCTGCTGTCGGCACGCACGGACCAGCAGCTGGCACATCTCAACGGTGACCAGAAGGCGCTCGACGCCGCGGCCGCCCGCATCACGACGGCTCGCGCACGATTGGACTCACTTCGCGAGAAGCGTTCGCCGGTCGAGGATCTGCGTGCCGTGCTCACACCGGAGCAGCAGAAGCTCCTCGATCGCAACCTGAGCGAGGCGGCGCAGGGTCGTGAGCGCATGGGGCCGCCGCGCGGCGACGGGATGGGCCCCCGCGGACTTCGGCCCGGCGCCGGACTGCGCGGCTTCCGGGACGGGCCGCTTCCGCCCCGCCGCGGTGGCGACGATGCGTTCGGCGAGATCGGCGACGACGAGTTCGATGCGGAGCTCTTTGCCTGGCTCGACCTGGACGACGTGGACGATCCGGTCGTGCCGCCCGCGCGCTGAGCGCGACGAACCCGGGGGGCACCGGACGCGGGGGGATCCGAATGCCGGATCCCCCCGCGCTCTGTTCCGGGTGTACCCTTGGGCATGACATCTGACCCGACGCCTCCCCGGTGGCGCCGCTGGCTGTCGCCGTGGAACCTCGTCACGCTGGCCGTCCTGGTGTGGGCGGCGCCCCGCCTCTGGCCGCACGTCGAGGCGGTGATCGGCGTGCGATCGCGGGGAGCGCTGCGCCCCGACTTCCAGGTCGTGACGCTGGCAGGCGCGACGATCACGGACGAGTCGCTGCGCGGGCAGGTGGTGCTGGTGAACTTCTGGGCCACCTGGTGCCTCCCCTGCCGAGCGGAGATGCCCGCGCTGCAGGCGATGTACGAGCGGCACCGCGCAAGGGGGTTGGTGCTCGCCGGCTTCAGCGTCGACCGCGGCTCGGCGGCGGTCGTGCAGGAGTACGTGCAGGGGCGCGGGGTGACGTATCCCGTGGCGATCGTCGGGGCGCGCGAGGAGCAGGCGTTCGGCGGCGTGCGCGGGTACCCGACCTCGTTCCTGCTCGACCGGCAGGGCGTCGTGCGGCATGCCGTGATCGGGCCGCTCGCGCCGGCATCGTTGGAGCTGGCGGTGCGGCGCCTGCTGGGCGAACCTAACGACTCGGCGGGCCGGCGACGCTGACGGCCCCGTTGGCCACCAGCACGCGCTGCGCGGCCGGCGACCGGACCCACGCCAGGAAGCGCGCGACCGCCGCGCTGGGCGAGGCGTTGGCCACGAAGTACGAGTCGCGCACGAGCCGGTAGCTCCCGCGCGACACGGCGTCGGTCGTTGGCGACACGCCATCCAGGGCGAGCGATCGCAGGCGTCCCGCTTCCTGTTGCACCACCGTGGCAGTCGTCACGCCAATGGCCCCGGCCGACGCCAGCAGCGCGCGGCGCATCTCCTCCGTGTCGGCGACGATACGCACGTGCGGCGCCATGGGTCGCGTTCCCAGGCATGGCACCTCGCGGCGGAGCACCTCCATGTCCACCTCGGATTCCTCGCGCGCGACGACCGTCATCACCGCCGACGTCGAGCGACCGGTCACCGCGTCCCACGTGGGCGTACTTCCGGTGAGAATGGTGCACAGCTGGGCCGCGGTGACGTCGCGTGCCGGAGCCGCGGCGTTGACGCCCAGCACCACCGCCGTCGTCGCCACCCGGTGCGGGATGAACCCGTCGCGCGCGAGCGCCGCCGTATCCAGCCCGTGCGAGGCCAGCGCGATGTCGATGCGCCGTTCGCGGAGGGCGGCGATGCGGGCGCCGCTCCCCAGTCCGCCGCCCATCGCCACGACCGTCCCCGGATGCGCGCGCTGAAAGGCCTCGGCCAGCGCCGCGGCCAGCGGCATGACGCCGTTGGAGCCGTCGATGCGAATCGTGTCGGGGCGAGCGGCGGTGGCCTGCGCTCCCGACTGCCGCGCGCCGAGCGTGACGCAGGCAGCCGCAGCCAGGCAGGCGAGTGCCTGCATCACCCATCGGTGCGCGTCACGCCCGCATCGGTGGTGAGGGGGCCGCTGGACGGACGGGAAGGAGGGATCGAACGGCACGGGGAGGTGGCTGGGAAATGGAGGGCGGATCGGCGGACGATGCCGGTCCGTTGCGCCTTTCGCAACGGTAGCGCGAGGTGCACCGTAGCACGCGAGACGGGCGCTGGCGGCGAATGCCGAGGCGGCGCGCGGGGTGCAGTGACGGCGCGGAGC
>CAZVDJ010000827.1:0-2263 GCA_964626245.1 uncultured Gemmatimonadaceae bacterium | reverse complement strand
AGAGTGTGCAATTTCAATCGCCATTTCTGTGCAACGTGAGATCGTCATTGACACCCGTGTGTGCCGCTGTACGCCACGTGCAGCCGGCGCCCGCAGCGTCGACAGCGGAGGAGCCCCGCCAGCAGCGCTTCGCCGCGTCGGGGCGCCCCGCGACTCATCCGTCCCTTCATCTGCGCGTTCTCCCGGAGCTGGGCCTGGGCCGCCTCGAACTCGCGCCACGAGATATAGCCCGCATGGTGGTCGGGGAGGAAGACCGACCACTCCGCCGTCGGACGCCGATGGCCGGCCACCTTGCGCGCCCGCCCATCCGTCACGCGCGTGCGGGTGACGCTCCGGCCGAAGACGTACGCCCCCGCATACATCGGGTTCGTGATGATGTGGTGCAGCGAATTGTAGACCGGCAGCTTCCACACCACCGTGCGTCCAAACGGTCCGTACTCCACGGCCGGGAGCTCGACGCCTTCACTCCGAAACCACAGGAGCGTCTGCCGCAGGCTGCCGGTCGCGACAAACTGCTGGAAGATCAGTCGGATCGCCGCCTGGATCCGCTGATCGGGATCGAGCTCCACGCCGTCGTCGCGCGTGCGGAGGAAGCCGATGGGCACGGTCGTGTACAGGGCGCCGCGCGCCGCCTTGAGGCGCAGGGCTTCCACCGACCGCTGGCGTAGGACGCCGAGCTCCCATTCGCTCATCGTCCCCTTGAGACCGAGCAGCAAGCGGTCGTTGGAGTCCCGGGGATCATACACACCCTCTCCATCGATCAGGAGGGTGGCGGTGAGCCCACATAGGTCGACCAGATGATGCCAGTCCCGGTTGTTGCGCGCGAGGCGCGACGCCTCGAGCGCGAAGACGCCGCCTACTTCTTCGTGGCAGACCGCCGCGACCAGCCGCTCGAAGCCGGGGCGTGCCACGCGTCCGGAGCCCGAGCGCCCGAGATCCTCGTCGATCACCTCGACCTGCTGCCAGCCCCACGTGCGGGCCTGCGCCGACAGCGCGTACTGCCGCCGCTGGCTCTCGAGGTGTTCGTGTACTTGTGTCATCGTCGACTGCCGCACGTAGACGTAGGCGCGACGCTGCAGGTGCGCGGTGGTGATCTTTGGACTGATCGCCGGGCACACGGTGGGGACGTTCATGCGACCTCCGTCGGTGGCGCGTCGGCCTCAGCGCATGCGACCGCCTCCGCGAGCATCTGCGCCCAGAGCGCCAGCACGCGCGCGCGCGTCGGGGTCGGCAATTGGTCCCAGCGGAGCGGCGGAGACTCCAGCGGTAGCATTGGTTGCACCGATGCGAGCGGACGTGGGCGCATGCGACACCTCGGGCGGAAGAGGACCGACGCGATCATCGACGTGCCTCAGCTTTTGCGGATCCCGCGACGGCGTCAAGCAAGGTGCGGAGTGCGGTAAGCGCGGCGACCGACACCGTGGGAGCCGTCGTGAGCGTCGGCGCCTCGGCCGCCTCGGGCTCCGTCATCCACGCCGGCAGATGGGTCTTGGTGCCGTCCGCCAGTTGCACGACGTAGCTGTGTTCATCCGCCGCACGGTACGCACCACACACGGGCAGCGACTGGCCATGCAGCGGGTGCCACTGATAGTGGACCGTGATGGTCAGGAGGTGAGCATTGCGTCTCGTGCTTCCCCGGCGTGGGCAAGACGCATCTCAGCGTTGCGTTAGGCATCGAGGCCTGTCGGCTCGGACTCCGCGTGATGTTCACCACGGCCACGGCGCTCATCACGATGCTGGGCAAGGCGCTCTACGAGAACCGGCTCGAGGAGCGGCTCAAGCTCCTGACGCAGCCCAAGCTCCTGATCATCGACGAGATCGGCTACATCCCCATTGATCGCCAAGGCGCCAATCTCTTCTTCCAGCTCGTGAGCCGTCGCTACGAACGGGGGGCGATCCTGCTGACGAGCAACCAGAGCCTCGGCGCCTGGGGCGAGGTCTTTGGCGACGCCGTCATCGCGAGTGCGATCCTCGACCGGCTGCTGCACCACGCCACGACGATCAACATCAAGGGCGATTCCTACCGCCTGCGCGAGAAGCGCAAGGCAGGTCTCGTCCGCTCCACCCTCACCCCTCACTCCGAGGCGTGAGACTTCACAGGGTGGGGAATTTCAGACGATCACTGGTGGGGAAGATCAGACGATCATTGACATTCGGGCGCGTGCGCGTAGTCCGTCCCGGGCGCGATGCATGCCTGCTGTGCTACGAGGCGCACGCGCAATCGACGCGCTACCCCATCGTGCCGCCAGGTGAGGAGGGGGAG
>CAZVDJ010000826.1:0-2274 GCA_964626245.1 uncultured Gemmatimonadaceae bacterium | reverse complement strand
GGCATTCACGGGAATCGGTGCGCCGCTCGCCATGCGCCGCATGATCTCCTTCTCCTCGTCCCGCGAGGGATACCCCACGCGCAGCTTGAGCATGAAGCGGTCGACCTGCGCCTCGGGGAGCGGGTAGGTCCCCTCCTGCTCGATCGGGTTCTGCGTGGCGAGCACCAGGAACGGCTCCTCCAGGCGGAAGGTCTGGCCGCCTAACGTCACCTGCTTCTCCTGCATCGCCTCCAGCAGCGCCGCCTGCACCTTGGCCGGGGCACGGTTGATCTCGTCGGCCAGCACGATGTTGGCGAAGATCGGCCCGCGCTTGATGGAAAACGACCCCGTCGACTGGTCGAAGACCTGCGTCCCCAGGACGTCCGCGGGCAAGAGGTCAGGGGTGAACTGGATGCGCTGGAACGTCGTGTGGATCGTCTCGGCCAGCGTCCGTACCGTGAGCGTCTTGGCGAGCCCCGGCACCCCTTCCAGCAGGACGTGTCCTCCCGTGAGCAGCGAGATCAGGAGCCGCTCCACCATGTACTCCTGACCCACCACTCGCTTCCCCACTTCGCGTTCCACGGCCTGCACCAGCGCCATGTCCGTTGCAGCCTGTGTCGCCACGCGCGTGCTCTCCTCTCGTCGTCGACGGGTTTGTCGCTCTTACACCATGCCGCGCGCCGGTTCCCCGCGGCGGGTTCCCCGCGCGCCGTGCCTAACTGCTCCGGCGTCCTCGCGGCTTCGGTGACACGCGGCCCGGGCGCCGACCCTGTCGCGTACCACCCTCCCCGCCGGATTCGCGCCCTGGTTGGTCGTGACGCGCATGCCGGTCTTCGCCTCCGTGTCGCGCCGGGCCGTCCGGCCGAGCAGGCCGCGCGGATCGAGCCGGTCCACGACTCCGAGAGGGACCGTCCCCGCGACGCGGTCGTTCACGCCGCGCCTCACCGCGGGGATCCCCCCCGGCATGCCTCGCCTCACCCTGCCGCTCGTCGCGTCGTTCGCCCTGCCTCTCGCCGCGTCTCAGGCCGCGACGCTCGTCGCGATTCCCGTCGCGTCTCTCCTCGCGTCGTTCGTTGCGACCTTCGTTGCGTTGCGCGCGGCCTCGTGATGACTGCCGAGGCGACCCGTCCGATTCGCGCCACGACTCCCGGCGCGCGGGCGAACGACGCGGCGGACGACCGGCCGGCACCGCCGTTCCCGTCACCACCTCGAGCATCGCCGCCTCGCGCGGGCTGAGTTCCCGCCACTTCCCGGGCTCCAGGGCGCCCAACCGCACGGGACCGAACTGTGTGCGCACCAGGCGCTCCACCTCGAGCCCGAGCGCGGTGCACAGGCGCCTTACCTCACGCGTGCGCCCCTCGCGAATGGCCAGCTCGAACGCCCATCGCCGGTTCTCCAGCGGGTGCACCGTGACCCAGGCGGGGGTCGCCAGGCCATCCTCCAGCTCCACGCCGTGCCGCGCCTCGTCGGCCGCCGCCTTTGCGTTGCCGCGGACCGTGGCGACATAGACGCGTTCCACCTCCGCGCTGGGGTGCGTCAGGCGGTGCGCCCCCTCGCCATCGTTGGTCAGGAGGAGGACCCCCTCCGTGAGGAAGTCGAGCCGTCCCACGTAGGTGAGCCCGGGCACCTCCGGCACCAGGGAGAAGACGGTGGGCCGTCCCTCGGGGTCGCGCTTGGTGGTCACGACCCCCGCCGGCTTGTGCAGCACGAACCAGCGCGCCTGTGTTCCCTCCAGCGCCACGTCGAGGCCGTCGACCTGCACGCGATCGTTGGCGGGATCGACGCTCTGCCCCACGCGGGCCACGACGCCATTCACCGTCACGCGCCCTTCGGCCACCAGCGCCTCGGCGTGCCGTCGCGATGCGACCCCGGCGCGCGCGAGGGCCCGGTGGATACGCATCGGCTCCGTCATCAGATCGCGCGCGGCTCGGCGCGCAGGGCGACCGCCAGTTCGTCGGCGCGCGGCAGCTCCTCGAGGTGACGAAGGGCAAACTGCTCGAGGAAGAGCGGCGTCGTCCCGTACAGCAGCGGGCGTCCCAGCCCTTCGCCGCGACCGGTGACGTCGATGAGCCCGCGCTCGTGCAGCGACTTGAGCACGCCGCCCACGTTCACCCCGCGGATCTCCTCGATCTCGGCGCGCCCGATCGGCTGGCGATAGGCGATGATCGCCAGCGTCTCCAGCGCCGCCGCCGACAGGCGGTGCGGACGCACCGCCAGCTGCGCCCGCTCGATGGCCTCGGTGAACTCGGGACGGGTGAGGATCTGCCATCCCTCGCCGAGTTCCACGAGTTCCAC
>CAZVDJ010000825.1:0-2275 GCA_964626245.1 uncultured Gemmatimonadaceae bacterium | reverse complement strand
CATGCCCGTCCCGGAAGCTGCCGCTCCCCCGACGCTTGCGCGCGTGCTCATCGTCGACGATGAGCGACTCGCGCGTGTGCGGGTCGCCGAGCGGCTACGCGCGCTGGCGCCAGAGGTCCAACTGCAGGAAGCGAGCGACGGCCGTACCGCCGTGCGCGTGATCGCCGAGTGGAATCCCGACGCCGTCTTCCTCGATGTGCAGATGCCGGAGCTGGACGGCTTCGGCGTGGTGCACGAGGTGGGGGCGGGTCGCATGCCGCCCACCGTCTTCGTGACTGCGTACGACCAGCACGCGCTGCGGGCCTTTGAGGTGGCGGCGGTGGACTACCTGCTCAAGCCGTTCGACGACGAGCGGTTTGCCGCGGCCTGGGAGCGGCTGCGAGCGCGCGTCGCGGCCGGGACGCTGGCCAATGAGGCCGTGCGCCTGGGGTCGCTGCTGACGGCGATGGGCGGTGCCGTGTCCGGGCACGCGGCAGGCAACGGGAATGGACAGGGAGCGGGAGGGACGGCCCCGGTTGCCGCCGACGCGGCGGCGCGACAAGGTTACCTGGATCGCGTGATGGTGCGGCGCGACCAGCGGACGACCTTCGTGCGCATGGCGGACGTGCAGTGGATCGAGTCGTCGGGGAACTACGTGATCCTGCATGCCGGGCGCGAGCGGCACGAGATCCGCGAGACGCTGTCGGCGCTGGAGTCGCGGCTGGACCCGCGTCGCTTCACGCGCATCCACCGGCGGCTGATCGTGGCGCTGGAGGCGATCCGCGAGCTGCAACCGTGGTTCGGGGGAGACCAGGTGATGATCCTGCACGATGGGGCGAAGCTGCGCGTGAGCCGGACACATCGCGCGTCGTTGGAGCGGGCGCTGCGCGGCGGATGACCGCACGGGACGCGGGAACGCGCTCGCCCGCGCGCCTGGTCCTGATCCTGGGGTGGATCGTCCCCGGCCTGGTGGCCTCGGTGGGGATGGTCGTCGTCCCGTCGCGCCTGAACCCCGACCTCACGCTGCTGGAGATCGTGGTGTCGCAGCTGGCGGTCTGGCTGCCGTGGGCGGGATGGTCGTGGCTCGTGTCGGCGGTGTCGGACCGCTGGCCCATGGCGCGCGGGCGCGTGTGGCGCGCGCTCGCGGTGCACATCCCGCTCTGTGTCACGGTGGTCACGGGGCAGATCCTGGTGGTGGACCGGGTGAGCCGCGCCTTCGGCGTCGTGCCCGAGCGCGCCCTGGATTCCATCCTCGCCTACGGGCTGCGCTCATACGGCGACCTGTTCACGGTCATCTACTGGGCCATCGTCGGTGCGCACGCGGCCATTCGGTGGCACGAGGCGTGGCGCGCCGAGGCGGTGCGCGCCGCCCGCCTGACGAGTGACCTGGCCCAGGCGCAGCTGGCGGCGTTGCGCGCGCAGCTGCACCCGCACTTCCTCTTCAACGCGCTCAACGCCGTCGTGGCGCTGGTGGGCGAGGACCCGGCGGCGGCGCGCCGGGTCACGGTGCGGCTGGCGGAGCTGCTGCGTGCCACGCTGGCTGCCACCGAGCGCACCACGCTGCCGCTGCGGGAGGAACTGGAACTCACGGGGCGCTACCTGGAAATCGAGCAGGTGCGCTTTGGCGAGCGGCTGGTCGTGGACTGGTCGGTGGACCCCGCGCTGCTGGACGCGGAGGTGCCGGCCTTCGTGCTGCAGCCGCTGGTGGAGAACGCCCTGGTGCACGCCGTGGCGCCGCGCGCGGGGGGCGGGCGCGTCTCGATCACCGCGGCGCGCGACGGCGGGACCTTGCATCTGACGGTGTGCGACGACGGTCCCGGCCCTCGCGAGCACGCGCCGACCGCCGGCAGCGGGACCGGGTTGCGCAACCTGCGCGACCGCCTGGCGCGCCTGCACGGCGAGCGTGCGTCGCTGCTGCTGGAAGGGATGACGGGCGGCGGGGCAAGGGCCCGCGTCCTGCTCCCCCTCACCCCGCGCCCCCTGCCAGCCGGGGGCGTCGATTCCCACGAGCCGACCGTCGAACTGTTGGCCGCGCCGTAGCGCACGCAGGAGCGCGCCGTCGCGCACGCGGGTGCGCGCCGTCGCGCACGCAGGAACGCGCCGTCGCGCGCGAAGCCGCGCCGCAGAGTCCAGCATGGCGCAGCGCCGATGCCGAGGCGCCTTAGCGCCGGGGGGCCGCCATGGCCTGCGACGCGCGTTGGAGGAGCGCCCGCACACGATCGGCCGAGAGGACCGGCGCCGGAACGCCGTGCGGGAGTGCCGCGGGAAGGGTGAGAGGATCGACCTCGCGCAGCGT
>CAZVDJ010000824.1:0-2290 GCA_964626245.1 uncultured Gemmatimonadaceae bacterium | reverse complement strand
TACTCCTCTCACGTACTATGTCAGCAACAAAGAAAGCAGCAGCTCCGCGGGGGGCGTGGGGTGGACGTGGGGCTCCTGGGGCGCGTGGGCTTCTCCGATCACGAGCCCAAGGGGACGCTCTCCCTCGGCTGGGAGCGAGCTGACGGGGCGGCGCTTCGCGTGCAGCTCTTCCGCGACTACCGCGACGCCGGCGACGAGGCCGAGACGTCGCGGGCGCGGAACACGCTCGCCGCGCAGGAGTTCGGAAGTGACTACACGCAACCGTTCGATACGCGCGGCGTGGGTGCGGTACTGCACCTTCCCGTCCATGGAACACTGCGCTGGCGGCTCGAGGCGAACCACGAATGGCACGACCCGGTGGCGGTTGCGTCACGCCCGTCCAACGGGCGCTTCGAGCCGACCCTCGCCGCGTGGCGGCTGCGGGGGTGGCAGGGCACGCTGTCGATGGAGCGCGTCCCGGCCGGGTGGTGGTGGGGAAGCACGCTGCGCTCGCGCGCGACGCTGCGCCTCGGGCACCTGGCGTCGCGCGACGACGCTGGTCCTGAGCCCGGCACCTTCGTGCGCGGCGCAGCGATGGCCGACTGGTCGCTTCCCGTGGGGCGTCATCACCTGCAACTGCGCACGACGGGTGGCGTCCTGCACGCCGACGGCGCCCGGGCGCCCCAGCTCCTCGTCTTTGCGGGCGGACCCACCACGGCCCCGGGCTACGACTTTCACGCCTTTCGAAGCCGTGCGCTGGTCTCGCAGCGTGTGGAGTGGCGCACCCCCATCCCGTTTCTCCCGTTCCCGCTGGGACGATGGGGGCGCATTCCCGGCGAGGCGCGGATCGCCCCGTTTGCGGTCGTGGTCGGTACTGCCGGCGGGCAGTCGGGGACGCTTACCCTTCGCGACGAGTCAGGCCGGGGGGTGGGGGGCGGCGAGGGACACCGGAGCGGGTGGTATCCCGCCGTGGGGGTGGGACTGCTCTCCATCTTCGACCTGGTGCGACTGGACGTCGCGCGCGGCCTTCGCGACGGGCGCTGGACCTTCGGCATCGATGTCTCCCGCGACTTCTGGCCGATCCTCTGACGTCGCCGGCCGGTCCGGTGCCGGCGAACGCGGCGCGGCGCGCGCCGTTACTTCTGCGCCCGCCATTGGTCGATACTCACATACGGATCCGCTCTCACCCGTCGGTCTCCCTCGTGCCACGCCAAGCGGCTGTCGTCGGCGTGCCATGCAGGGCGTGCATCGCGTCTCCCTCGCCTCTCGCGTCACTCGTCGTCCGTGTCCACCGCTGGGGTTCGCCCTCCCATGACGCCGCGTCCCGCGCGCGACCTCTGGCTCCTCCCCACGCTCGAGGGGATCGTCGACGCCGACGCGTTAGGCGAGCTGCGCACGAACCCCGGCGAGAGCCTCTGGGAGACGGCGACGCGCCGCGGCTTCGCCGCCGACGAGGCGATCATCGCCGCCCTGTCGTCGCGCTTCCGCATGAAGGTGGCCGACCTCAAGGCGTCCACCATGCCGGCGCGCGACGTCGTCCCCGAGGCGCTGGCGCGCAAGTACCGCATCGTCCCGCTGCAGGTGACGGAGGCGGCGCTGGACATCGCCACCGCCGACCCGCACGACCTGGACTGCGAGCGCACGCTCGGCTTTGCCGCCGGGCGCACCATCCGCATGCAGCTCGCCTCGCCGTCCCGTATCGCCGAGCGCATCGAGGAGCTCTACCGCCCCGAGAACGCAGTGGACAAGCTGCTCGAGGGGATGACGCAGTACGACGTGCAGTCTATCGCCGAGACGAGCGACGCCTCCGACTTCGACCTCTCGGCCGACAAGGCGTCCGAGCGCCCCATCATCCGGCTGGTGGATCACATCATCGCCGAGGGGATCAGCCAGCGGGCGAGCGACATCCACATGGAGTCGGCCGAGGCCGGGGTGCACGTGCACTACCGGGTGGACGGCGTGCTTCGCCACGCCATGACGCTCCCTCGCGCGGTCGGGATCCCGCTCGTCTCCCGCATCAAGATCATCTCGGGGCTCGACATCGCCGATCGGTTGCGGCCGCAGGACGGGCGCGCCCGCGTCTCCGTGGATGGCAAGCGCGTGGACCTGCGCGTCTCCACGCTCCCCGCCTCCGCCGGGGAAAAGGTCGTCATCCGCGTCCTGGACTCGAGCAACAACCTGCTCTCGCTGGATGCGCTGGGACTCTCACGGCGCGACTTCGACCGCATTCAGCAGTTGGTCAACCTGCGCGAGGGGATCGTCCTCGTCACCGGCCCCACCGGCTCGGGCAAGACCACCACGCTCTACGCGG
>CAZVDJ010000823.1:0-2295 GCA_964626245.1 uncultured Gemmatimonadaceae bacterium | reverse complement strand
ACAACCCCGCGAAGCGTCCCCACGACGGATCCCATGCCACCACCGTGGGCTTGGGCGCCGTGGCGCGCGCCACCGCCTCACCCACGGTCGCCATGAGCTGCCGCGCGATGGTGCCGGGATCCGAGTCGTTGGTGTTGGTGAGCACCACCACCCCCACCTTGTCGTCGAGCTGGATGAGCGTCTGCGTGGTGTTGCCGGGATAGCCGCCCCCGTGCCCCACATACGTCTTGTTGCGCGCGCGGCTGACCGCGAAGCCGATCCCGTTGCCGCTCTGCCAGTCGTTCTCCATGGAACGCGGGTGGTGCATGAGCCGCAGCGACGCGGTGGAGAGGAGCTGGTTGCCCCCCATCCGTCCGCGGCGGAATTGCGCGGAGACGAACTTCGCCATGTCCTCCACGTTGGAGGTGATCCCGGTGGCGGCCCCCATCGACTTGGCGTCCACGAAGGGGAGGAGCTGCCGAGTGCCATCGGGCATGCGGCGCGCGTACGGCGTGGCCAGCCCGGCCACGTTGCGGTCAACGCTGGACGAGGACATGCCTAACGGGTCGTAGATGTGCCGCTGCACGTAGTCGGCCCACGGCATCCCGCTCGCCTGCTCCACCACCATCCCCGCGATCGTGTACGCCAGGTTGGAGTACTTCCAGCGCGTTGCCGGCGGGAACGGCGCCTGCCGGTCGGCCATCAGGCGCCGGATCTCCTCGGCGGTGGGGAACTGGTAGCTGGTCCAGTGGTCGCTGGCTTCGCGCGGCAGCCCCGAGCTGTGGGTGAGCAGCTGCTCGATCGTGATCTCGCCGTCGTCCTCCGTGGCCGGCTTGAGGCGGAACCACGGGAGGTACTTCGTCACCGGATCGTCCAGCCGCACCTTGCCCTGCTCGCGCAGCTGCATGATGGCCGTGGCGGTGAAGAGCTTGCTGTGCGACGCCATCCGGAACTTCGTCGCGGGGGTCATCGCAACCCTCTCCGCGACGTTGGCGTAGCCGAACCCCCTGGCCCACACGAGCGACTGGTCGCTCACCACTCCGACGGCGATGCCGGGAAGCCCACGGTACTCCACCTGCCCGTCGAGCCACGCCGAGAAGAGCCGGATGGCTCCTTGCACCTCGGGGTGACTGGCGATGGCGGAGCCCTGCGAAGCCGGCGGCGCTGGCGGCGCCGGCTGCGCAGCGGACGCCTGCCAGGCCACGGCACTCAGCGGGAGCGTGGCGGCGACGGCGAGCACAAACACGCGGCTGCGTCGCCCATCGCGTGGGGAGCGATTGACCCGGGACATGTCGTCTTCCTGGAGTGTGAAGGGCCAGACCCTCGCGTGCGCGCGGCAGCGCGTCAAGGGATCGATGGTGCGAGAGGCCTGGGCGGACGCCCTAGCGGGGGTGGTGGTGATGCCGGAGTTTCCCTTACCCCTCGACCGCCCCTCCGTGCACATCGACCTGTCGCTTGGCTCCCTGGCGATCTACGCCGCGCTCGCGGTACTAGTGGCGGCGTTGGGGCCGGTCCTGGCAGTCGCCTTTGAGCCCACGGACTGGAGCGTGGGGATGGCCGACGCGCTCGCCGCCGGGATGATGCTCGGCATCGCGTACCCGATCATGCGCGCGGGGCTGGAGGGCGGGGCGGTGACGGCGACGGTGGCGGGCGGGCTGGCGGTCCTGCTCCTCCTCCTGGTGCACATCGCCTTCCGGCTCGACGAGCGTGCGCGTCCCACCCCCATGGGGGCGCTGCTGGCCGCCACGCTGCATTCCGCGCCCGAGGGGCTGGCGCTCGGCGTCGCGGCTGCGGTGGAGCCGCGGCTCGGCGTGGCCGTGGCCCTCACGCTCGGCCTGCACAACGTGGGAGAGGCGCTCGTCCTTTCCTCGCACCTGTCCACCCTGGCGGCGCCGCGCTGGCGCGTCGTGGCGTCGGTCGCGTCAAACCTTCCGCAGTTTGTCCTGGCCGTGGGCGGCTTCGCACTCGCCACGGCTGCGCCGTCGTGGCGGCCGGCACTGCTGGGAATCTCCGCGGCCGCACTCATCTACCTGGCGCTGGCCGACCTCCTCCCCGACGGCTATCGGGTGGCGGGACGCACGGCGCTGAGCGTGATGGTGATCGCCGCGGCGGGGCTGGTGGCCTTTGCGGTGACGCTGCCATGAGCCTACTCGCGACGCATCCAGTCGTTGGGGTCTTCCTGTACGCGCTGGTCACCGCCCTGGCCACCGCGCTGGGCGCGCTCCCCTTCGCGGTCATCCGCACCGTCTCACCGCGGGTGGTGGGCTACTCCAACGCGCTGGCGGCCGGGCTCATGCTCGGCGCGTCGTTCAGCCT
>CAZVDJ010000822.1:0-2295 GCA_964626245.1 uncultured Gemmatimonadaceae bacterium | reverse complement strand
CCCGGCCTCGGAGAGGTAGCGAATGAGCTGCCCGGCGGTCCATCGGTCGGCGGGAAAGGCCTGGTACGCGCTGTCCAGCGCGGCAATGAGCCGGCCGCGCGCCTCGCCGATCTGCGCCGGTTCCTCGGGTGCGTCGGGCTCGCGCTCGTCGTACCAGTAGCAGAAGCGTCCCACCTGCTCGTCGCACGCCGAGGGGCCGCTGCGGCTCACCTGGAAGCGCGGCAGGTTGGCACGTCGGTACGCCTCGAATTCCGCCTGCCGGTCGCGCAGCATCGAGAGGCGCGGCGCCGCCGCCTCGGGCGTGACGGGACGCACCGTCATCACCTGCGCGTCCGCGACGCCGGCGCTGTGCGCGACGCCGAGCGCGAGCGCGAGGACGTGCCTGGCGAGGGGAGTGGCGAGGAGCGGACGGAAGATGGGCACGGCGACCGGATCGGGAGGGGCTGCGCGTAGTCTACGTCCGAGCGTGGCAAAAGGGTCCGCGCCCACCGGCCGCCGGTCGACGGGGCTGTCGCCGGGCGGGCGCGCGGGGGCAACTTCGTCCTCCTCCCAACGCGTCCCTGCCATGACTGCCGCCCTGCGCCGCCCGCTGCTCTCGAAGGTCGCTGCCCCTGCCGTGCTCCTCCTGCTGGCGGCCGTGCCGGCGCTCCCCGCGCAGGAGGCCGACCTGATCATCACGAACGGCCGGTTCTGGACGGGCGACTCGCTGCGTCCGCGCGCGGAAGCGGTGGCCATTCGCGACGGGCGCTTCGTGGCGGTGGGGACGGGTGCGGAGGCAATGCGGCATCGCGGCGGGAACACGCGCGTGCTCGACCTGGGCGGACGCTTCGCGACGCCCGGCTTCATCGACAACCACACGCACTTCAACCAGGCCGGGGCGCTGCTGCTGGGGGTGAACCTGCTCGACGTGGCGGAGCCGGTGGCGTTCGCGCAGCGCGTGAAGGGGGCGCGTGACCGTCTCCCGGCCGGTGCCTGGATCACCGGCGGCGACTGGGGGGCCTACGAGGACTGGAACGCCAACAGCGCCGGCGCGGCGCCGGGGGGCGCGCGCCGCGGGCGCTTCTCGCCCGATCGCACCATCGTCGACTCGGTGACGCCGGGCACGCCGGTCTTCCTGCAGCGCTGGGACCGCTCTGCCTACCTTGCGAATGCCGCCGCGTTGCAGGCGGCGGGGCTCTCGTGCGCGCGGCCGGTGCCGGGGCTGGAGTGCGCGAACGGGGCGGCGACCGGACGCATTGCCGACTCGGCGCTGGCGCGCGTGCGCGCGGCGATTCCGCCCAAGGGATTCGAGCAGAGGCTGCGCGAGGCGCGCGCGGCCATCCGGCACCTGAACGAGATGGGGGTGACGGGGATCCACGACATCACGCCCCGCGAGCAGCTGCCGGTGTACCACGCGCTCAAGGAGCGCCACGAGCTGACGGTGCGCGTGTACGCGCGCCCCACGCTGGACAAGTGGGACGAACTGACCGCGGTGGGCATTCCGCACGGCTTCGGCGACGAGTGGCTGCGGATCGGTGGGCTCAAGGGGTTCGTCGACGGGATCCAGGGGAACTCGACGGCGCGCTTCTACGAGCCGCAGCTGCACTCGGGCAAGCGCGGCGAGTGGCGAGACTCCACCAACACCGCCGCCACCAGCGGCGCTGGATCGGGGATGGAGCCGGCGGGGAACATGCTGAGGAACCTCACCGGTGCCGACCGCGCCGGGCTCTGGCCGCAGGTGCACGCCATCGGAGACGAGGCCATCGACACGCTCCTCACGCTGTACGAGACCGTGATGCACGAGAACCCGGCGCGGGAGCGGCGATTCCGCATCATCCACTCGCAGGTGCTGCGCAACGGCGACGTCGCGAAGCGCTATGCACGCAACGGGATCATCGCCGAGGTGCAGCCCTATCATGCCATCGACGACATGCGGTGGATGGAGGAACGCATCGGCGCGCGCTCACGCTGGGCGTATGCCTTCCGCACGCTGCACGACGCCGGCGTGATGCTCACCTTCGGGTCCGATTGGCCGGGGACCAACGCGTCGTGGTATACCGCCGACCCGATGAAGATCCTGTATGCGGCGGTGACGCGGAAAACGCTTGACGGCAAGCCGGAGGGCGGGTGGTTCCCGCAGGAACGGCTCGACCTGGAGACGTCACTCAGTGCCTACACGCGCAACAACGCCTGGGCGGCCGGCGAGGAATCGCTGAAGGGGCGCATCCGCGTGGGGATGCTCGCCGACCTCGTGGTGCTGGACCACGACCTCTTTGCCATCGCGCCTGAACGCATCAAGGACGTGCAGGCGCTGCT
>CAZVDJ010000821.1:0-2298 GCA_964626245.1 uncultured Gemmatimonadaceae bacterium | reverse complement strand
GGATGGCCCGGTGCGAGAACCACTCGGTGGGCCGGTTGTTCACCGTCACGCTCCCCGTGAAGCGGCTCACGTTGCTGCGGTTGTCGTAGAGCTGCTGGGGAATCTCGGGGCTCACGGCAAAGAAGCCGCGCGTGGCCGGGAAGAGGTTCCGGTGCCCCACCTGCGCGCCGAGGAGCGGCGACGCGCCGAAGTCGGCCCCGAGCGCGTTGCGCAGCACCACGGTCCCAATGCTCGCCGCCACGTCGGTGCTGGGCCGCAGCGCCGCGCTCACGTTGGCGCGGAACGCCATCTGGCGCAGCGTGTTGTTGGGCTCGATCCCCAGGTCGTTCTGGTACGAGCCGCCCACATAGTAGCGGAAGAGGTCTCGCCCGCCGGAAACGGAGCCGTTGTAGCGCCGGGTCTGCCCCGTGCGATAGAACCCGCGCCCGCTGTCGATTTCCTGCTGCAACCCGTGCCACGGCACGACCGTCCCCGACGCATCGCGCACGTAGTTCGTCTCGATGCGGTTCACCGCGTCGTAAAACGAAAGAGTGCCGACCTCGACGCCCATGGTCAGCTGCGGCGCCGCGTTGGCTGCCCCGCGCTTGGTGATGACCTGGATCACGCCGTTCGCCGCTTCGGTTCCGTAGATCGTCGCCGCGGCGGGCCCCTTGATGATCTCGATGCTCTCGATGTCCTCGGGGTTCAGGTCGTTGAGCCGCCCGCCGAACTGCGAACCCTGGCCACCAAGCCCCCCGGACACGCCGACCGGCCCCGTTGCCGTCGCGTTGTTCACGCGGACACCGTCGATGTAGAGCAGCGGGCTGTTCTCCAGCGAGAGCGACGCGCGCCCGCGGATCTGGATCGACGGTCCGGCGCCGAGCCTACCGGTTCGCGGCAGTACCGTCACGCCCGTCGCCCGCGCGTTCAGCAGCGACGAGAGGTTTGGCGCGGCCGACTTGGACAGCTCCTCCACCGCCGAAATCGTCGACACCGCGTTGCCGATGGCGCGCTTCTCCTGCGCGCCCGCCGTCCCCGTCACCACCACCTGGTCCAGCGCGATGGGACTCGCCTGCAGGCGAAAGTTGGCCGTCGCCTCGCCCGACCCGCCCACGGTCACCGACTGCCGCTGCGGGTTGTAGCCGATGCGACGCGCCACCACGGTGTACGTCCCCGGCTGCAGCCCCGAAATGCGGTAGCGGCCGTCGTTCCCGGTGCCGGCGCCCAGGCGTGTCCCCTCGACCTGCAGCGAGACGCCAGGGAGCGGTGCGTCAGCCGACGCGTCGGTCACTCGGCCGGCGATGACGCCGGTGGCCGTGTTGGCCTGTGCGCCGGCGGCGTCCGGGTGCACGACGGCACCAAGCACGGCCAGGGCGAAGAGGGCGAGGGAAGCGGGGGGGCCCAGCAGCCGGCGTTTGCGCGGCCGAGGGAGGTGAGCCATGCTGGAAGGCATGCGTGACTCCGGAGGGTGGGCGGGGACGTCGCCGGCCGAGTCACGGCGCGGTCGTGGCAGCACCGCGAGACTGGCGAGATTGTATACAATTGCGTGCGCGAACGTATGTAACAACGCCTGAACCGGCAATAGGCGCGTGCCTGAACGTCGCCGGCACGGCTCGTCCCGTTCGCTGGCGCACACGCCCCGTGCCCCCTCACCTTGTTGGCGTGCGCGTTCCGACCTCTTTCCACCACCTCTTCTCGCTTCCAGTCGCCGGCCGGAGGACCGTCGCTCGCGGCGCCGTCGCTCGCGCCGTCTGCGCCGTGTTGGTCACTGCGTGCGGGGGAGACGCCACGGGCGGGGCCGCGAACGTCGTCGCCACGTCGCTCGCCGTCTCGATCAACCGAGACTCCGTGCGGCTGGGTGAGGCCGCTCAGGCGTCGGCGGAGGGGCGGGACGCCAACGGTCGCCCCGCGCCGACCGGGACGATCACCTGGAGCACGAGCGATCCGACGCGCGTCACGGTGAGTCATACCGGGTTCGTGACCGCCATCGGCGTGGGGACGGCGCGCATCATCGCGAGCGCAGGTGGCACGCTGCGCGGAGAGACGACGCTCCGCGTCTACTCCGTCCCGGTAGATGCCGTCGTGATCACGCCGCACCGCACGGTGATGGCGCCCGGGGAGGTCATGAAGCTCGCCGCGCGCGCCGTGGACGCGACGGGGGCCACCCTTGCCGGCCGGCCCATCGCCTGGCTCAGCTCGGACACGATCCGAGCGGTCGTGGACGAGCGGGGCGTTGTGACCGCGCGCTTGCCCGGTGTCGTGAGCATTGCCGCGATCTCCGAACAGGTCTATGGCACTGCCGACGTTCGGGTGAGCGGT
>CAZVDJ010000820.1:0-2299 GCA_964626245.1 uncultured Gemmatimonadaceae bacterium | reverse complement strand
GGCAGCGGTCTGCAAAACCGCTATTCGCCGGTTCGATTCCGGCCGGCGCCTCTCGAGACCTCCACGCGCGTCCCCCGGCCCTGCCTGGGGACGCGCCGTGCATTCGACCTTCATGCCGCACGCCCTCACCCTTCGCGCCGGTCCCGACGCCCTCCGGCTCATCCGGGAGCGCGGACTGCGCGCGCAGGACGTCGACATCCTCCCCGGTGCGTCGGGTGGGGCCAAGTGGCTGGCCATCGCCGGGCTCGACCGATTCCTCTTCGGCACCTTCCTGGCCGAGGCGCGATCGCGTCCGCTGCACGTGATCGGGTCGTCGATCGGGAGCTGGCGCATGGCGTGCCTGGCGCAGCGCAACCCGGTCGAGGCGCTGGCGCGCGGTCATCACGCCTACATCTACGAGCAGCGGTACAGCCGCAAGCCGACCACGCGAGAAGTCACGCAGGTGCTCACGCGGGCCCTCGACCTCATCCTGGGTCCCACCGGGGTGGAGGAGATCCTCACGCACCCGTGGGCGCGCGTGCACATCATCACCGCCGAGGGGCGCGGACTGGCGGCCAGCGAGCGCCGATTGCTCCTGACGGCAGGGATCGCGCTGGCGGCGGCCGGGAATCTCGTCAGCCGCAAGTCGCTGTCGCTCTCCATGCGGCGGCACATCTTCCACACGGCCGGCGACGCCTCACCGTTTCGCGCCCTGTCGGACCTTCCCACGGTCCACGTCCCGCTCACCAGGGAAAACCTGCGCCCCGCCCTCCTGGCCTCGGGGTCCATTCCGCTCCTCATGGAAGGGGTGGAGATCCCGGGCACGCCACGCGGCGTGCATTGGGACGGCGGTGTGCTGGACTACCACCTCGACCTGGACTTTGGTCCCGGCGATGGGCTGGTCCTGTATCCGCACTTCTACGGCCACGTGGTGCCGGGGTGGTTCGACAAGTCGCTCACGTGGCGGCGTGCACGGGGCGACAACTTCCGGCGCGCACTCCTCATCGCACCAAGCGATGACTTCGTCTCGTCGCTCCCGCGCGGAAAGATCCCCGACCGGAAGGACTTCTACGCGATGGACGAAACCACTCGGCAGCGCGTGTGGCAGCGCGTGGTGGATGAGAGTGAGCGACTGGGTGACGAGCTGGCCGAACTTCTGGCGACTGGGCGGGTTGCCGAGCGGGTGGAGGCGTGGGGGTAGGGCTGGACGCGGAGCTGAGGGGTGATTGGGTGGTGTTGGGGTCGACGTTCAACGCTGACTCCACCCCAAGCCTCACCTCCCGCCGCCTCACTCATGCTGCCCCGCGCGCCGCTCGGTTCTTCGTTGCGCTCGCTCCTCCTTCGACCTCGTCGCGCAGCGTGGCCAGCTTCTCCGCCGCCCCCGCCGCAAAGCGACCGATCCAGCGGTCGGCAATGTCCTGGATGGGAAGCGCATTGAGGTAGTTCCACCGCACACGCCCCTCGCGGCGAACGACGAGCAACCCGGCGCGCTCCAGCACCGCCAGGTGCTGCATCACGGTGCAGCGGTCCAGGTCGCCCACCGCCTCCACGAGTTGCCCGGTGCTGCGCGGACCGCTGCGCAGGAGGTCGAGCACGCGCCGTCGCCGGGAATCCCCGAGCGCCTTGAAGATCAGGTCGAACTGCGCCTCGCTTGACATGTTATATAAATACAACATATTGCCGCGCGACGCCAGCCCGTACGTCGGACGGCTCGGCGCCCACGGATGCACTCACCGCGGCCCGGGAGGGACGATGGAGTTCAAGTTCGATGTGTACGGGAAGATCCAGCGACCGGTCGCCGAGGTCTTTGACGCGGTGCACAACCCGGGAAAGCTCAGCCAGTACTTCACCACCGGGGGCGCGAGCGCTCCGCTCGACGTGGGGGCGTCGATCACCTGGGACTTTGCCGATTTTCCCGGCGCCTTTCCGGTGGTCGTGACCGAGATGATCCCCAACCGCCGCATCGTGCTGGAGTGGGCGGCGGCCGACGGCGACTACGTCACGCGCACGCAGATGGAGTTCGAGCCGTTAGGCGACCAGGCTACCCTGGTGCGCATTGCCGAGGGGACGTGGCGCAACACCCCCGAGGGGCTCAAGGCGTCCTACGGCAATTGCGGCGGCTGGATGCAGATGCTCTGTTGCCTGAAGGCCTTCGCGGAGCGGGGGATCAACCTGCGGGAGGGGTTCTTCTAGGTCTGGAGACGGGAGACGGGAGACGGGAGACGGGAGGGCGGTGTGCCGTCCTCCCGCCTCCCGCCTAACGGGTCACCTTGGCGCCGGTGAGCAGGCCAAGTGCGCCCAGCGTCGTTTGCGCGGCGTT
>CAZVDJ010000819.1:0-2302 GCA_964626245.1 uncultured Gemmatimonadaceae bacterium | reverse complement strand
GGCTACGACGCCAACAAGGTCTTCATCGAGAACGGGCGCTTCCACGGCGACGTCATCGTGGCCCGGCTCAAGGGCAGCGCGCCGCCGCCGGCGCCGGCGCTGAGTCGGGAACTGGACTCCTGAGTCGGGAGTCGGCAGACGACAGTCGGACGACGGCAGTCGGGACGGATCGCAGGAGACGGGCGGCAACCACCTCTTCTGGTTAGGCACGCACATGGATGACGGACTCAGTCGGCGGCGGTTCGTGGGAGAGGGAGTCAGCTGCGCGGCCCACCTGGCGCTGGCGGGGGCCATGGCGCCGGCGTTCGCGCGCGCGCTCTGGGCACAGCCGCGCGACGCGCGACGCGTGGTAGCGGAGGAGCCGTTCGGCCGGCTGGAGCAGGTGGCCGATGGCGTCTGGGCGCTGATCTCCACGCCGCTCACCGGCGACCGCACCACGCTCTCCAACGGCGGGATCATCGCCGGCACGACGGGGGTGATGGCGGTGGAGGGGTTCATGATGCCGGAAGGGGCGCGCTGGCTGGCGACCAAGGCGCGCGAACTCACCGGGCGCTGGCCGACGCACGCGGTGGTGACGCACTACCACGCCGACCATGTCGGCGGGGTGGCCGGCTACCGTGATCCGGGGACAGCCACCCGCCTCCTGGTGACGGAGGAGACCCGCGGGGCGGTGCTGGGCGCGAAGGTCGCCCAGCCGACGCCTGCCGACGACGCGCGCCGCGAGGCGCTGCAGGCGTCCGTTGCGCCTGACGACTGGCCCGGTGGCATTGACCTGGGCGGACGCCGGGTGCGCGTGGTGCGGCGCAAGGGGCACACGGCGAGTGACGTGACGATCGAGGTGAACGACCCGGCCGTCACCTTCACCGGCGACCTGGTGTGGAACGGGATGTTTCCCAACTACGTCGACGCGCTGCCGTCGGCGCTGGCGGCCTCCACCCGGGCCCTGCGACGCAGCGGCGCGGTGGCCTACGTGCCGGGGCACGGACCGGTCGCCCGCGAGCAGGACATGGACCGCTACCTGGACGTGTTGGCCGAGGTGGAGCGCGCGGCCCGCGCGGCGCACACCAGGGGGGCGCCGGCCGCCGAAGCCGCGGGGGCGTTCACCCTCCCCGCATCGTTAGGGGAGTGGTACCTCTTCAACAAGGTCTTCTTCGAGCGGGCCTTCACCGCCTGGTACCGCGAACTGGGTGGCGGCGCGGGCGGTGACGACGCGCGATAGCGGCTCGGCGTCCGCGGGTACGGACGCCGGGCCCTTTCCCCGGGCGCCCGACGTCATCGTCATCGGCGGCGGGACGGCGGGCTCCGTGGCGGCGCGGCTGCTGGCCTCGTGGGGACACCTGGTGGTGGTGCTCGAGCGGGAGTCGTCCCGTCCCCCGCTCGCCGAGTCGCTGCCGCCGAGCTGCATTCCACTGCTGGAGCAGGTGGGCGTGCACGACGCGGTGGCACGCGCCGGCTTCGTGCGCGGCGCGGGGAACACCGTCTGGTGGGGTGGGGAGCCGATGCGGGTGGAGCCCTTTGCCGGACGGCGGCTGGGCTACCAGGTGCAACGCGACCGCCTGGAGGCGGTGCTGGCCAACGCGGCGGCGAACGCCGGGGCCCTGCGCGTGCACCCGGCGGCGGCGCTGCGCGTGCAGGCGCTGGCGGGCGGCGGCCACGAGGTCGAGGCCTCCCTGCCGGAAGGGCGCACGCTCTTGCGCGCCCCGTGGGTCCTGGACTGCAGCGGGCGCGCGGGGGTCGCGGCGCGCGCGTGGCGTGTGTCACCTCCCGAAGGGTTGCGAACGGTGGCGCTCATCGGGATGTGGCGTCGCCCGGCGGGATGGTCGCTCCCCGACGAGAGCCACACGCTGGTCGAGAGCGCGCCCTGGGGATGGGGATGGTCGGTGCCCGTGAGCGGCACGCACCGGTGCTTCACCGCGATGGTCGATCCCGGGGCCACGCCGGTGGGGGGGGCGTCGCAGGTGGACGAGCGGTACGAGGCATTGCTGCGCTCGCTCCCCGCCCTGGGGGAGCTGCTGCGCGGCGCGGAGCGCGAAGGCCCGGCGTGGGCGTGCGAGTCGACTCCCTATCACGCGCGGGAGGTCGCCTTTCCGGGGCTGCTCCTGGTGGGCGACGCGGCCAGCATGCTCGACCCGCTCTCGTCCTTTGGCGTGAAGAAGGCGCTGGCCTCCGCGTGGCTGGCGGCGGTGGTCGTCCACACGGCGTTCGCCACGCCGGCGCACCTCCCGTTGGCGCTCGAGCTGTACCGCTCGCGCGAGGCCGCGTACGTCGAGAGCGCGTCGCGCACACTCGGGCGGCTGTCGCG
>CAZVDJ010000818.1:0-2302 GCA_964626245.1 uncultured Gemmatimonadaceae bacterium | reverse complement strand
CCTCGCGGTAGCCCAGGTACTGGAAGCACGGCTGGAGGTGCAGTGGGAGGGGGTAGTAGATCGACGTCCCGATCCCCCGCTCCTTGAGGTACGCCTGCAGCTCGTCGCGGCGCTCCACCCGGATGGTGTACTGGTTGTAGATCGACTCGTTCGCCGGCTCCACGTACGGCGTGACGACCTCGGCGAGGTCGGCGAAGGCCGAGTCGTAGAAGGCGGCGTTGGCCCGCCGCCCGGCGCTCCAGTGCGACAGGTGCGGCAGCTTGGCGGCGAGCACGGCGGCCTGCAGCGCGTCCAGCCGCGAGTTGTAGCCCACCTCGTCGTGGAAATACATCTTCGCCCCGCCGTGCACCCGCAGCCGCTTGAGCCGGAGGGCCAGGGCGTCGTCCTGCGTCACGATCATCCCCCCGTCGCCGTAGCCGCCCAGGTTCTTGGACGGGAAGAACGAGAAGGTCCCGATCGTGACCGACTCCCCCGCCATGACCCGCTTGCCGCCGATGAGGCGCGAGGCGCCGATCGACTGCGCCGCGTCCTCGATGACGGGGAGCGACGGGATGAGCGCCTGCACGCGCTCCACGGCCGCCATCTGGCCAAAGAGGTCGACCGGGATCACCGCCTTCGACTTGCTTCCGACGGCGGCCGCGGCCGCCTCGGGCGAGATGTTGAAGGTGCGCGGGTCGATGTCGACGAAGACCGGGGTGGCGCCGACGTTGTGGATCGTCCCCGCCGTCGCGAAGAAGGTGAACGGCGTCGTGATCACCTCGTCGCCGCGCCCGATGTCCAGCGCCCGCAGCGCGAGCAGGATGGCGTCGGTGCCGTTGGCGCAACCGATGGCGTGCTTCGTCTGTGACAGCGCGGCGACCATGCGTTCCAGGCGCTCCACCGGCTCGCCCAGGATGAAGAGCTGGTCGTCGACAACCTTCATGAGGGCGGCCACCACCTCATCGCGGATGAGGGAGTGTTGGGCCTTGAGATCCAGAAGAGGAACGGGCATGGGTCTGGAGACGGGAGACTTGAGACGGGAGACGGGAGAGGGCTAGACCTTCGCGCGCAACGGGAGCGGGACTTCGTGGCCGGTCTTCGCCGATTCGTAGATCCCCAGGATCAACTCCAGCGACTTGCGGCCGGCGCGGCCGTCGGTGTCGGGCTGTGCGTCGCCGCGAATGACGGCCAGCACGTTCCGGTAGTAGCCCTCGTGGCCGTGGCCGTAGACGCTGGACGGCGTGTACGTCGCCGACTCCACCATCTTGTCGTCGTCGTCGTAGTCGGCGAACTGCCAGGCCTCGACCTTGTTCACCGCGGTCCCGCCGATCTTCACCGTCCCCTTCTCGCCCAGGATCGTGATCGATCCCTCCAGGTTGCGGGGATAGGTGAGCATGGTGACCTCGATGACGCCGAGTGCCCCCGACCGGAACTTGAGGAGCGCCACCCCCGAATCTTCAGTCTCGATCCGGCGCGCGAGGGTTGCCGTCTTGGCCATCACGCTCTCCACCGGCCCCACCAGCCACTGGATCAGGTCGACGTAGTGCGAGGCCTGGTTCATGAAGGCGCCGCCGTCGAACTCCCACGTCCCGCGCCACGGCGCCTGGTCGTAGTACTCCTGCGGGCGCGTCCAGCGCACGGTGGTGTTGGCCATGTACAGCCGGCCGAAGCGCCCCTTGTCGATCGCGCGCTTGAGCAGCTGCACCGGCGGGTTGAGGCGGTTCTGCTTGACCACGAACAGGTGCACGCCGGCGTCGTCGCACGCCTGCACGAGTTCATCGGCCGAGGTGAGGGCGATGGCCATGGGCTTCTCGCACACCACGTGCTTGCCGGCGCGCGCCGCCAGGATCCCGTGCTGCGGGTGCAACCCCGACGGCGTGCAGATCGCCACCACGTCGCACGACACCGTCTCGAGCATCCTGGCGTACGAGGTGAACCACGGGACGTCCTCGCGCTCCCCCGCCTCGCGCGCGCGCGCCTCGACCACGTCGCAGACCGCCACCAGCTGCAAGTCCTCCAGCTTGGCGATCGCGTCGAAGTGGTTGCGGCTGATCCGCCCGCACCCCAGCAACGCAATGCGCACCGGCGCCTTCCCGCCTTCAGTCACGGTGTCGCCTCCGGCGAAAGGTGGCCAGCATCGAGACGGTAGGCCGAGCCGCACGCCGCACACACGAGCCGCGAAGCGCCACTCCCGTCTCCCGTCTCCCGTCTCCCGTCTCCCGTCTCGAGACCGACCCCGCACCTGCACACCCATCCCATCTGCCTCGCCGGCACCCCCACCACCAGCGCGTACGGCTTCACGTCGCGCGCCACCCCGGCACCG
>CAZVDJ010000817.1:0-2302 GCA_964626245.1 uncultured Gemmatimonadaceae bacterium | reverse complement strand
GGCGCCGTTCACCGGCGCGCTGCACCTGCGCCGTGACCCACTCCTGCAGCGGTCGCGGCAGCATGCGGACCAGTCGCGAGAGGTACTGGATGGGAATGCCCGCGATGTCGCGGGGAACCACGTGCGCCCCCGATCGCACGAGCACCGTCACCGACACGCCGGCGCGTCCCAGCTCGCTCCCGATCTCTCCGCCGGAGTTGCCGACCCCGACCACCAGGACGCGCTCCCCGGCGAAGGAGGCCGGGTTGCGGTACGCCGACGAATGCAGCACGCGGCCGCGGTATCGCTCGCGCCCGCTCAGCGTCGGCATCCGCGGATTGGCCACGAGCCCCGTGCACACCACCGCCGCGCTGCCGTCCACGCGCGTTCCGTCAGCCACAATCGCGGCCCAGCCGTGCGCCGACCGCTTGATCGACGTGACCTCCATCCCGGTCTCCACGCGCAGGGCAAGCGCCGAGGCGTAGTCGCGCAGGTAGCGCACGAAGTCGGCGCGGGAGGGAAAGAGCGGCGTGCCCGGCGGGAACGACCACCCCGGCAGCGAGGACATGTGCCGCCCGGTGTGCAGCACCAGCGAGTCGTACAGGTTGGCCCACGTGTGCCCCGGCTCGGGACCGCGTTCGAGCAATCGGTAGGCGATCCCGCGCCGGGCCAGCGATGCCGCCGTGGCCAGCCCCGCCGGCCCCGCGCCGATGACCAGGACCGGATACGGTGGCTCGAGCATCGCCGGCCGGGTGAGGGAGGACACCGTGAGGTGCGTCGTGACGTGCTACGCCTCGACGCGCACCTCGGAGTGGCTGCCGATCGTGACCTCGCCACGCACGCCGGCGAGCACGACCTCGTCACCCACCAGCGAGTTGGCCAGGGTGCAGCGGGCAATGCGGCTGCGGGTCCCCACGATGGTGTCGGAGAGTCGGGCGTGCTCGATCACGCTCCCCTTTCCGATCGAGACGTTCGGGCCCACCACCGAGCCGGTGATGGTGACGCCATCCTCGATGTACACGGGCGGGATCAGCTGCGACGCGTCGATCCCTGCCGGGACGCGCGCGCGTCCCTTGTCCAGCATGGCACGGTTAGTCTCCAGCAGCGTGTCGATCTTCCCGGCATCGTACCATCCCTGCACGTCCACGACCTTGATCTTCGCGCCGCGGTCGATCATGTACTGGAACGCGTCGGTCAGGTAGTACTCGCCCTGGTTCGTGGGCTGCTTCAGGACGTGATCGATCCCCTCGTACAGCAGCTGCCAGTTGCGGATGTAGTACAGCCCGATGTTGGCCCGCCTGGAGATCGGCTCCTTCGGCTTCTCCACGATGCGCGTCATGTGGCCGTCGGCGTCGGTGACCACCACGCCGAAGCGCTGGTAGTCCTCCACTTCCTTGGTCCAGATGATCCCGTCCGCGTCGGTCGACGCGATCATCGAGAGGTCGGCGTCGAAGATCGTGTCGACGAAGATGATCAGGACCGGCGCGTCGACGTACGGCTTGGCCAGCGCCACCGCGCCCGCCGTCCCGTCTTGCACCTGCTGCTCGATGAAGCGCCCCGGCAGTGCGAACGCCTCGCGCGCGTGCTCCTCCACCTTGTCGCGCAGGTGCCCGGTGATGTAGATGACCTCGTCCACGTTCCCCAGCCGCGCCACGTCGTCCATCACGTAGTCCATCACCGGCTTCCCGGCGACCTTGAGCATCGGCTTGGGCGTGAGGTGCGTGTGCGGACGAAGCCGCGTCCCCTTTCCCGCGAGCGGGATGATGACCTTCATCTCGTCCTCAAGGTGCGTTGGTCCCTTCGCGGCCGTAGCGATCCTTCAGGCGCACCACGTCGTCCAGCTCCGGGGTCGACGCCTCCAGGATGTCGCAGTCGGTCACCGCTTCCATGTAGTGCACCGTCCCGGGCGTGATGCGGAAGGCGTCGCCCGGCATCAGGTGCTGGTCGCGCAGCTCAGCGTCCCCGGGCAGCTGCACCCAGTACCTGAGCTCACCCGACAGCAGGTAGACGGTCTCGTCCTTCACTTCGTGATACTGCACCGACAGCGAATGCCCGGCGTTCACGTGCAGGATCTTCCCGACGTAGCGGTCGGTGTGCGCCCAGATGATCTCGTACCCCCACGGCTTGGGGACGCGCGTCACCTCGCGACGCCCGCTCATCTCCCCCTCCGCACGTGCCGCGTCCCGCGCGCACGCGGGGACACGATGCTCATGGCACCATGACAACGAGTCACGTGGGAGCACCACTGCCGCAGGAACCGGGGACGCAACATCGGCACGTACATGCGAGGAAAGTCGTGTGGAGCGCCGACGCCGCACCCACC
>CAZVDJ010000816.1:0-2319 GCA_964626245.1 uncultured Gemmatimonadaceae bacterium | reverse complement strand
GGGGATTCCCGCGGTCCTGAACTTCTCGCGGATCATCGGCTCGTACTGCTTCCCGCGCTGCAAGCGCTCCACGAACCGGGTGCGCGCCGTGCCGAGGAAGAGATTCACATAGTGCGCGACCTTGTCCTGCGTGACGTACGAATCGACCTCGATATCCCAGGTGGGTTCGCCGTCCTCGCCCACGCCTGACGTCGAATCCACGTCGACCAGGCTGAAGGCCTTGCCGCTCACAACCGAGTCGGGGACGTCGAAGAGCGCCGAGACCTTCTCGATCGCGTCGCGCAACGCCGAGGTGACGGAGTCGGGGACGCCGTTCGCGATGGTGAGGGAGTCGGCGCTGCGCCCCGCAGTCGCGGTCGTGCCGGCGTGTCCGTTGGACTCCTGCGTGTGCGACGGCGCGACCGTCGCGGTCGTCGCGCCCGCTCGCTCGGGAGTGGATGCCGGCCGGGCACTGCCTGTGCCGCGGGCGGGAGCCGCCGCGGTGGAGGGCGCTGGGGTTGGCGGTATCGTCGGCTGAAGGCCGGCGCTGCAGGCCGCTGACGTGGCCACTGCGATCCACGTCGCCAGGCAACGCGCGCGCTCGGGGAGTCGAATGAGAACCTCCAGCAGGCGTGGGACGGATCGGCGCAATCTCGCACCCGGTCCGTCGAATGGGAACCATACGTCGCACGGCTCGTGAGGCCTGTACCCGCAAGGCGCCGCGGCGTTTCCCACCCGCGACGGCTCGCGCGCTTCGCGTCGGCTCCGAGCGTTCGTGGGGAGCAGGCGATTCGCCCCGCGGTCGAGACGGCGACGAAAAGCACGCGTCCACGCGAGGTTGGACACCAGACAGGCAGCGGTTGGTTGGACGTCTGCAGAGACGCCGCGCCCGCCGACGTCACGACGGATCCGTGACTGGTGCCGCGATCACCGGCCGGCTCAGGCCGGCAGATCGCGATACGGAGACGAGAGGCGCGTCCGATGCACGCGACGCGCGCTCGTCAGGCGCGGTGGCCAGGCGCGATCGACGGGCGCGGTGGTCGAGCGCGGAGGTCGAGCGCGGTGGTCAGGCGCGGTGGTCAGGCGCGGTGGGCGGAAGCGCTCCCAGCGCCCTGCCCTTGGGCGCGCTGGCTAGCGGGTCGCGATCGCGTTGCCCAGCAGTCGGTTGGTCGCCTGAAGCGCGGCGATCACGGCTCCCCGAAGGGGATCGTCGCCCGCCAGGTGGCAGCCCAGCAGGCGGCGCTCGGGCTCCACGCCGTCAGCCGCACGGCAGAGCACGCTCACGATCACCACGTTGGCGTCGAAGGCGCGCATCTGCTTCACGCCGAGCAGGTCGAAGCGCAGCGCCCCACCCACGAAGCGCTCGATGGCACGGAGCGTCGCCTCGGCCGCCAGCCGAACGTCACCCAGCGGTGTGGCCACTCCCTCTGCCCGCCCCACCACCGAGTCGCCCGGCTGGAACTCCAGCTCTACTTCCGCGCTGCAGCGCGCCGTTGGCGATCGCTCGAAGCGGAATCGCGTGAAGCGCAGGCGCTCACGGCGCCCCGCGCCCGTGGCTGCGGCGCGATCGTCGGCGGCGTCAAACGCCGCGTGCGATTCGGGCATGTGCTGATCATCCATGTGAACGCGCGTGGGGCGCCGGCCGGCGGTGAAAGGTCACCAATGGAGGTGGGTCCCCTGTCACACGATCGAGCCCCCGTTTCGGCAACACCGGGCGTCGCACCCTCACGACACCAGCACGCCTCGCGCGGCGCGGTTGGCATCCAGGCGAGCCTTGGCATCGACCTCCGCGCGCGCTGAGGGATCGGGGGCCGGCGCCACCCCCAGGCGCAGGCGGAACGTAGACCCCACCCCCGGAAGGCTCTCCACCTCCAGCCGCGCGCCGAGCATCTCCGCCAGCGATCGGCTGATCGCAAGCCCCAGCCCGGTTCCCCCGTACGAGCGAGAGGTGCTCGTGTCCTCCTGTTCGAACGGGAGGAAGATCGCCTCCAGCCGGTCGCGCGCGATCCCGACGCCGGTATCGTGGACCGCCACCGCCGTCACTTCGCCCGACGTCCCCGTCTCGACCTCCACGCTGACTTCACCGCTGGCGGTGAACTTGATGGCGTTGCCCACCAGGTTGATCAGGACCTGCCGGAGCTTCCCCGCGTCCGTCAGCACCAACGGCGCACTCGGCGGGCCGGCGTAGCGCAGCGTGATCGGCTTGCTCCCCAGCTGCCCCTCGAGATGTGACAGTGTCTCACGCGCCAGCTCGGGCACGTCCACGTCCGACAGATCGACGACCATCCGTCCCGCCTCGATCTTCGAGATGTCGAGGATGTCGTTGATGAGCGTGAGCAG
>CAZVDJ010000815.1:0-2323 GCA_964626245.1 uncultured Gemmatimonadaceae bacterium | reverse complement strand
ATCAAGCACGTGACGGGACAGAAACACGCCGAAACCGTCGTCAGCTACGAAACGCGCCGCCACATGACGCCCCCTCCCATCTCCCGTCTCCCGTCTCCAGACCCATGCACCGCCGAGACTCGCTCAAGCAGCTCGCCACCGGCCTGGCCGCCTTCACCATCGTCCCACGCCACGTGCTGGGGCGCGGCTACCGCGCGCCGTCCGACACCCTCAACATCGCCTGCATCGGCGTGGGCGGCATGGGGTTCAACGACGTGCGCGGCGTGTCGTACGAGAACATCTACGCCCTGTGCGATGTCGACAGCCGCAACCTGGCCCGCGCCGGCGCCATGTGGCCCAAGGCCAAGCGCTATGCCGATTTTCGCGAGCTGATGGCCAAGGAGGGGGCCAACTTCGACGCGGTGACCATCTCCACACCCGACCACACGCACGCCGCTGCCACGATGCTCGCGCTGCGCGCGGGGAAGCACGTCTACACGCAGAAGCCGCTGGCCCGCACGGTGGGAGAGGTTCGCGCCATCAAGGACGAGGCCGCGCGCCGGCCAAAGCAGTCGACCCAGATGGGAAACCAGGGACACGCCAGCGAGGGAATCCGCCAGATCCGCGAGATCGTGGAAGCCGGAACCATCGGGACGGTGCAGCGCGTGGAGTTCTGGACCAATCGCCCCATCTGGCCGCAGGCGATCAACCGACCCACGGACATGCACCACGTCCCCCCCACGTTCAACTGGGACCTGTGGCTGGGCCCTGCAGCGGAGCGGCCGTTTCACCCGGGATACGCGCACTTCAACTGGCGCGGATGGTGGGACTTCGGCACCGGCGCCATGGGCGACATGGCGTGCCACATCATGGACGCCGCCTATTGGACGTTAGGGCTCGGCTATCCCACGCGCGTGATTCCCGAGTCGACCGAGCTGTTCAGCGAGACGGCCCCCAGGCTGTCACGCATCACGTACGAGTTTCCGGCGAGGAACGGCCGCCCCGCGGTCACGCTCGTCTGGCGCGACGGCAGCCAGTATCCGCCGCGCCCCGAGGAGTACGGCATGGAACGGCCATGGGTCCCGGCGGCCGACGGCGGCCAGCTCTGGATTGGCGACAAGGGAACACTCATCGCTGGCACCTACGGCGGCGACCCGCAACTGTGCGACCCGGTGAAGCAGGCCGCGCTGGCCAAGGCGATGCCCCCGGTGAAGTACCCGCGCACCGAGGGGGTCTTCAAGGAGTGGACGAGCGCCATTCGCGCCGGCGCGCAACCCGGCTCGTCGTTTGCCGGCTACGCCGGCCCGCTCACCGAGATGATCGTGCTGGGCAACCTGGCCGTGCGCTCGGGCCGCACGATCGAGCTGGACACCAACACGGGCGCGCTCAAGACGACGGGAATTCCGCAGGAGTGGATCCTTCCCTCGTATCGGAGCGGCTGGTCCCTCTAGACGCCATCGCAGGAATGGCCGGCGCCGCGTGCGGTCGCGCGACCCACGCCCGGGGTCGCGCGACTACACGGACGGAATGTGCGACCGGTGGATGGTGAGCCACTGGCCAAAGGAGAGCAGCTCCGGATGCAGCTGGCGGGTTGATGCCACGGGCCGCTGCGCGTTGACGATGGCGCTGAAGTCGTGCAGGAACTGGAACATGTTGCCCAGCTCCTCGGCTCCCGGCAGCCCCAGGGCGCGCCAGCTGTCGAACGGCACGGCCTCGAAGAGCACCGACTCGCCCAGCGCACGACGATAGAAGGCGGCCATCTCGACGCCCGTCAGGTGCTCGCCGGCGATGCCCACCATGCGCGTGGCCTCCGGCGGGCCCTGCACGAAGAGCTGGCGCACGCAGGCACCGACGTCGGCCAGGGCAATGCCCGCCACGGCACGCTGGCCGATGGGAAGGGCCAGGCGCAGCGCGCCATCTTCGCCACGCCTGGGCCCAAGGCCAAACCCCAGCAGCTGTTCCCACGCCAGGGCGCTTCGCAGGAAGGTGGTGGGGATGCCCGACGCCGCGAAGAAGAGGTCGGCCTCGCCCTTGGCATCGAACGACGGGACCTTGTATCGCTGCAGCAGGGTGGGCATGCGCGCGTCGCCGAGCGGCAGCCAGCAGCGCGTGTCCTCCTGCGTGGACCAGATGACGTGCTCCACGTCCGCCAGCCGTGCGGCGGTGGACATGGCGCGCGCCTGTGACAGCTCCCGTTCCGGCGACCCGTGATCCCAGAAGTCGGTCACGGCAAAGACGCCGTGCGCGCCCCCAACACCGCGCAGCAGTTCCGTGGCGTCGTCGTGCGACACGGCGACGACCTCGGCGCCGGCGGCTGCAAGCGCGCGGGCGGCGGGGGCGTTGG
>CAZVDJ010000814.1:0-2330 GCA_964626245.1 uncultured Gemmatimonadaceae bacterium | reverse complement strand
GGATGACGAACGAGTTCGTCTCTCCGGAGTGGAGCCCGGACGGCAAGTACGTGGTGGTGTCGAAGGCGGGCGGGCTCTTTGGCACGGCCAAGCTCTGGACCTACCACGTGGACGGCGGCAATGGCGTGCAGCTCACGTCGACGCCGGCCGCCCCGCCGGCACTCAAGATGACCGGGGCCGCCTTCGGCAAGGACCCGCGCTATCTCTGGTTTGCCGCGCGCATGGGGGACTGGCAGTACAACGCCCTGGGGCCGCAGTACCAGCTCTACGTGTGGGACAAGGAGTCGGGGCGTACGTCCCAGATGACGACGCGCTTCGGATCGGCGTTCCGCCCGGCCCTTTCGCCTGACGGGAAGTACCTCGTCTACGCCACGCGCTTCGAGACGAAGACGGGACTGCGCGTCCGCAACCTCGAGACGCAGCAGGAGGACTGGCTCGCCTTCCCGGTGCAGCGTGACGAGACGGAATCGCGCGCCCCGCTCGACGCCTACCCCGGCTACTCCTTCACCCCCGACTCGCGTGCGGTGGTCGTGACCTATGGCGGCGAGATCTGGCGTGTTCCGGTGGACAAGTCGGCACCGACGAAGATCCCCTTCGAGGCCGAAGTGAAGCTGGAGATGGGGCCCGAGGTCGCGTTCAAGTGGCGCGTCGACACGGCCGCGTCGTTCACCGCGAAGCAGGTCCGTGACATCGCCCCCTCGCCCGATGGAAAGAAGCTGGCCTTCTCCTCGATGGCGAAGATCTACGTGGTCGACCTCCCCAACGGGACGCCGCAGCGGGTGAGCAACGCCGACATCGGCGAGTTTGGCCCCATCTGGTCGCCCGACGGCAAGTCGCTCGCGTGGACCACGTGGAACGACGCGCAGGGCGGGAGCATCGTGCGCGCCAACTGGGATGCCCGCCGCGGCTGGAGCACCCAGGTCCTCACCTCCGGCGGTCTCTATGCCGACCTGGCCTGGTCGCCCGCCGGTGATCGCATCGTGGCCACGCGTGCGGCCGCGCGCGAAATGCAGGAGGCCGGCGCCGCCTTCTTCGGGCCCGCCGCGGCCGAGTTCATCTGGGTGCCCGCGGCGGGCGGTGCGCCCACCTCGATCATGCCCACCGGCGGCATGGGGAACGCGCACTTCACCAGGAGCGCCGACCGCATCTTCGCCTACGGTGGCCGGGACGGACTCGTCTCGTTCCGCTGGGACGGGACCGACATGAAGTCGCACCTCAAGGTGACCGGCCCGATGCCGCCGGGGATTGGCGGGGTGGATGGGCGCAGCGCCATGACGCTCGACGCCGGGCTCGACCTCAAGGTCGCCAGGTCGTGGGTGGGTGGACGCGCGGCCCGCCCGGCGGTGAGCCCGCACCTGCTCACGTTAGGCGACGACCATGACCTGGAGCCCATGCCCCCGCAGCCGCCGCCGGCGGCGCTGGTGATGATCGCCCCCGAGGGGGACCAGGCGCTGGCGATGGTGGGGATGGACTTCTACGTCATCACGATCCCCGTGGTGGGAAGCACCGCGCCGACGGTCTCGGTGGCGGCTCCCGCGGCGGCGTCGGTCCCGGTGCGCAAGCTCAATGAGGTGGGCGGCGAGTTCCCGGCCTGGAGCTACGACGGGAAGAAGGTCATGTGGGCGTTAGGCAATGCGCTCTGGACCTACGACCTCGATCGCGCCAAGGTCGTCGAGGACTCGCTCAAGGCCGACGGCCGGCGCGTGGCCGCGCTCCGCGCCGACACGACCAAGAAGGACTCCATCGCGCGCGCCGACTCCATCGCCAAGGCCGACACCAGCAAGAAGGAGAAGCCGGGCTACAAGCCGGCCGAGACGCGGCTTGCGGTCGCCGCGATGCGCGACACGCCGCGCGGGACCGTCGTGCTGCGCGGGGCCAAGGCGATCACGATGAAGGGGAAGGAGATCATCGAGAACGCCGACATCGTGGTGCGCGACAATCGCATCGTCGCCATCGGCCCGCGCGGCAGCGTGCAGGTTCCGGCGGGCGCGCGCGAGATCGACGTGACGGGAAAGGTGGTCATGCCGGGGATGGTCGACACGCACTACCACCCGCAGTGGCTCACGCCGCAGGTGCACAACACGCAAACCTGGCAATACCTCGCCACGCTCGCGTACGGCACCACGACCACGCGCGACCCGCAGACGGCCACGACCGACTTCATGACGTACGGCGATCGCGTGGCCACGGGCGAGATGGTCGGCCCGCGCATCTACACGACGGGCCCGGGCGTCTTCTGGAGCGAGCCGGTGCGCGACCTGGACCACGCCAGGCAGATCATGTCGCGGTACGCCAAGTACTACGACACCAAGACGATCAAGATGTACATG
>CAZVDJ010000813.1:0-2330 GCA_964626245.1 uncultured Gemmatimonadaceae bacterium | reverse complement strand
TGCACCGCCACCCGCCTGGCCGACGCGCCGGTGGATCGCTGCGTGGTGATCGCGCTGCGCGAGGCGCCGCCACGCGACGTCGTGCTCGGCGGCGGCGAGGGGCTCCGTGATCCGCTCACCGGTCTCGCCTCCCGCGCCCTTTTCCGCGATCGCGCCGAACACGCGCTGGCCCGCGCCCACCGGCTGCAGTTGCCGCTGGCGGTCCTCTTCCTCGAGTTTGACGACTTCCGCTCCGGCGGGATCCGCGCAACGGTCGAGGAGCTGGAGCGCCTCATCGTCGGCGTCGCCACCCGGCTGGGCACGGTGCTGCGTTCGTCCGACTCGGCGGGACGAGTGGAAGGCGCGCGCTTCGCCCTCCTGCTCGAGGACATGGCCGACGAGTCCAACTTCGTGCAGGTGGCCGATCGCATCGGGCAGGCGTTCGCCGCCCCCATCGTGATCGATGGCAAGGAGTTCCTGGGCAACGCCAACCTCGGGATTGCCAGCGCCCTTCCCGAGGATTCGGTCGACGACATGCTGCGGCACGCCGACGTGGCGCTGCGCGCGGCCCGCCGCCGCGGACGGGGCGCCTGCGAACTCTTCGACCCGCGCGTGCACGAACCCGCGCTCGCCCACAACCGCCTGGAGGACGACCTCAAGCGCGCCATCGAAGCGGGCGACTTCTCGCTCGTGTACCAGCCCATCGTCATCCTGCGCTCGCGCCGCATCGCCGGCGTGGAGGCGCTGGTGCGCTGGAACCATCGCGCGCGTGGCCTCATCCCCGCGGCCGCCTTCATCCCCGTGGCCGAGGAGACGGGACTCATCGTCCCGCTGGGGCGCTGGATCCTGCAGGAAGCGTGTCGGCAGGCCAAGACGTGGCAGGACACCATCGGCCCCGACCGCTCGCTCACCGTCACGGTGAACATCACCCCTCGGCAGCTCCTGCACCCTCGCTTCGTGGATGACGTGTCGTCGGCGCTGTCGCAGAGCGCGATCGAGCCGCACCGGCTCGTCCTGGAAATCTCCGAGGGAGGGCTGGCGCGCAGCATGACCGATGCGCTCAACCGCCTGCGCCAGGTGCGCGCGCTGGGTGTGCGCATCGCCATCGACGACTACGGCTCCCGCTCCGCCTCGTTGGGCGACCCGGCCGACATCCCGGTGGACATCCTCAAGATCGACCGGTCATACATCAGCCAGGTCACGCGCCGCCCCGAGGAGCACGCGGCCACCCGCGCCATCGTCGCCCTGGGCAAGCTCAAGCGGCTGCGCACCGTGGCGGAAGGGATCGAGCGGGAAGAGCAACTCGCCGAACTCCTGCGCTTCAAGTGCGAGTACGGCCAGGGAACGCTCTTCTCCGAGCCGGTCACCGCCGACGGCTTCCTGGAGTTGCTGCGGCGGGATTGAGTCTCGGGACGGCAAGCGGGAGACGGAGGGACGGGAGTACGAACGGCGCCGCTTGGCGCCGTTTGTCTTGCGAGGAGGAGCGCACGCTCGACCCGTTCAGTCGCGCGCCGCCCCCCCGCCCGTCTCCCGTGTCCCGTCTCCTGTCTCCCGCTCATACGTCGGATCCGTGAACGGGTGCGGGATCTCCATCTCCATGGTCCGCGTGACCAGCTTGTCCACGTACTCCTCGCGATACAGCCGCAACAGGACGAAGAAGTACTGGATGGCGAGCGGCCCGAGGAGGACTCCCAGCAGCCCGAACCAGGCCACCCCCGCAAAGGCACCCACCAGCGTCACCATCGGGTGGATGTGGGAGACACGCCGGAAGACGATGGGTCGGATGACGTTGTCGATGTTGCTCGCCACCACGGCCCCGATCAGGAAGAGCACGAGCGCCGGTCCATAGCGCTCGTCGAGCACGAGGACGAGGCTCCCGGGAAGCCAGACCAGCGCGCTCCCCAGCACCGGCAGGATGGAGCAGAAGCCCGTGACCACTCCCCACAACGCCGCGTTGGGAATGCCGGTGAGGCGGAACCCGATCCCGATCAACGACCCTTGCAGCAACGCCGTGAGCGCCGTGCCCAGCAGCGTGGCGTGCGTGACAGAGTAGAAGCGGGCGCGCAGTTCGTCCGCGGTCTCCTCGGAGAAGGGCAGCACGCGGCGAAAGACGCGCCACGACGACTCGGCCGAGACCAGCATGTAGTACAGCGCGAAGAACGAGATGACGAGGTTGAGCGTGGCACGCGCGGCGCCGCCCACCACGTCAAAGGCCTGGCGCGAGATCCACTGTACGATCGTCCCGCTCGCCTTGGCCAGCTCCGTGCCGATCTGGACGCGTCCCAGCCGCAACGCGGAAATCCGCTGCATGAAGTCGCTGCCCTGCACGCTTCGCAGCACGTCCGGAGACT
>CAZVDJ010000812.1:0-2339 GCA_964626245.1 uncultured Gemmatimonadaceae bacterium | reverse complement strand
GCCGTGACCGGCGCCGGTGCGTCGGCCGGGGCTGCCGGCATCGCGGGCGGGGGGAGATAGCCGTGCTCGAGCCGCGCCTTCGCTTCGACACCTTCGTCGTGGGTGCCGCCAATCGCCTGGCGGCGTCGGCGGCGCGCGCGGTGGCCGAGGCGCCGGGGGCGGCGTACAACCCGCTCTTCATCCACTCGGCGCCGGGGCTCGGCAAGACGCACCTGCTGGGCGCGATCGGGCACCTTGCCCGCCAGCTGCATCCCGGCCTCGCGGTCTCGTACCTCACGCTGGACGACTTCGTGGCGCAGCTCGACCAGGCCATCGCGACAGGCCAGGCCGAGGGCTTCAAGCGACGACATGCCGGGACCGGCCTCCTCCTGCTCGATGACGTGCAGTTCCTCTCGGGCCGGGTGGAGACGCAGAGCGAGCTGCTGCGCATCCTGAACGCGCTGCAGGGGAGCGGACGCCAGATCGTGATGACCTGCGACCGCGCGCCGGGCGAGATCGCGGACGTCGACGAGCGACTGCTCTCGCGCCTGGCCGGCGGACTCATCGTCGACGTCGGCGCCCCGGATGCCGAGACTCGGCGCGAGATCCTGCAGCGCAGCTGCGCCGAGCGCAGCGTCACCTTCCTGCCGGGCGTGCTGGACGAGGTGGCGCGCGTCCCCGTCGCGAGCATCCGCGAGCTGCAAGGCTCCCTCAATCGGCTCATCGCACACCAGGCGCTCACCGATGCGCCCATCTCGGTGGCCGACGTCTGGCACGTGACCGGCGGCGCGCGGCTGTCGGCGGGGCCGTCGCCCGACGAGTTCGAGCACTTCCTGGCCGACCTCGCCGCGACGGTCGCGGAGTCGGTCGACACCTGGCGCGTGCGGCTCGGCGAGCGCATCGCGATCTGGTCGGGCGAGGGGTTTCGTACCGACCGGCTGGAGCGCGAACTCACCCGCCGCGACCCTCCCGATCTCGAGGCGATGGACGCGGCCTTTGCGGCGGACGCCGAGCGGCTGCGCGCGCTGGAGCGCGAGGCGGTCCGCCTCGACCCGCGCAACGCGGGCATGCCGATCTTCCGCGACCCCGAGCGCGTCGCCGAGGCCGAGGTGTTCGTGGCGCGGGCCATCGCACTCCGCGAACCACTGCCGGGACCGCGCCAACGCTACCGCCTGCACGACCTGGTGCGCACCGCGCGCAATCGCGTCGCCATCCAGGCCGCGTCGGCGGTGGTGGAGTCGCCGGGCGCGCGCTACAACCCGCTCGTCCTGCACGGCCAGTCCGGCGCCGGCAAGTCGCACCTGGCGCATGCCGTGGGCAACGCACTGCGCGCGCGCGCCGAGACGGGAGTCACGGTGGCGTGCCTCACCGGCACGGAGTGGGTGGCCGAGGTGGCGCGGGCCGAGGAAACCGGGACGCTGGAGCGGTTCCGCACGCGCTGCCGGGGCGCCGACGTCTTCGTGCTCGACGACATGCAGGCCCTGGCGGGCGCCTTGCGCGCGCAGGAGGAGTTCTTCCACCTGTTCAATGCGTTGCAGCAGGCGGGTCGCCAGCTGGTGATCACCGCCAACTGTGCCCCGCAGCAGCTGGCGGGAATCGAGGCGCGGCTGCGCACCCGCCTCGAGGGCGGACTGGTCGCCGAGGTGGGCGTGGTCGATGGCGTCGATCGGTGGGGACGCCACACGCCGGTGCACGTCGGCGACGAGGCGGCGGCCCCCACCATCGACGCCGAGCTGGACGAGGCGCTGGCCGGCGTGCTGGGCGACGATGCGCTGGAGGACTCGGCCACCGTGGGCGGGGGAAGCGACCAGGTCGACTTCGCGGCGCTGGCGCGCGTGCCGCAGGCGCTCGACACCTTCTTCTTCGACGCGGAGAAGGTCGTGGCCGAGTGGCCGGGCGTCGAAGGCCGCATCATCGAGGAGCTGCGCTGATGGCCATCCGCGGCTCCCTGCGCGAAGCATCGCTCCCCGACGTCCTGCAACTGCTGGCGATGGGGAAGAAGACCGGCTGCCTCAGCGTCACGCACCGGCAGTCGTTCGGCAACATCTATTTTGACCGCGGGCGCATCTGCTTCGCATCGATCGTGAACCGTCGCGACCGGCTGGGCGACCTGCTGGTGAAGAACGGCCTCATCACGCCCACCGAGCTGGATTCGGCCATCGGGGAGCAGTCGCAGGCGCCCGATCGCCGTCTTGGCGAGATCCTCATCTCGCAACGGCTCCTGGCCCGCGAGGAACTGTTCGCGTACATCAAGCACCAGATCGAGGAGGCCGTCTACTTCCTCTTCACTTGGACCCAGGGGACCTCCGTTCACAATAGCACCCATTGAATAAGCGAAACGACATCCCATGTTGAGGTCG
>CAZVDJ010000811.1:0-2343 GCA_964626245.1 uncultured Gemmatimonadaceae bacterium | reverse complement strand
GAAGACCACCTGTCCCAGGTACTCCAGGTTGACCTGGTGGCAGATCCCGGTTCCCGGCGGCACCACGCGGAAGTTGCGCAGCGCCTCCTGCCCCCAGCGCAGGAACTGGTACCGCTCCGAGTTGCGCTCGTACTCCAGGTTCACGTTGAGCAGGAAGGCCGCCTCGGTCCCGTACTCGTCCACCTGCACCGAGTGGTCGATGACGAGGTCCACCGGCTGCAGCGGGTTGATCTTCGTCGGGTCGCCCCCCAGCGTGGCGATCGCGTCGCGCATCGCCGCCAGGTCCACCACGCACGGGACCCCGGTGAAGTCCTGCAACAGGACGCGCGCCGTGCGAAAGGCAATCTCCTTGTCGACCGGCTGCTTCACGTTCCAGGAGGCGAGCGCCTCGATGTCCCCCTTCTTCACGAACGCACCGTCCTCGCCGCGGAGGAGGTTCTCCAGGAGGACCTTGAGGGAGAAGGGAAGTCGGTCCACGTTCCCGTTGGACGCCGCGCGCAGCGTATCCAGGCGGAAGATGGTGTACGACCGGGGGCCAACGGTGAGGGTGGCCTTGCTGCCGAAGGAGTTCGGATGGGTCATGATCTCATCACGCAGATGAGGGCGCCGCACGCCGCGGCGCGTGATTCGCGGAGCCACTGGCGGCAGCACTCGTCCCCCGCCAGGCTGCCGGAAATGTAGCGCGATGGTGCGAGGTATCGATGCGACCGCCTCCGGCTCACTCGTCTCGTTTCTCCCGTCTCCCGTCTCCCGTCTCCAGAATGTCCCGAGCCTTTGTCGACGACGATCGCGATGATGGGGGTCCACGTCGCGACTACCACCTCCCGCCGGCCGATGACCCGGGATACGACCTGGCGTGTGCGCGGGTCCTCCTCGAGGCGGCGCGCGCGGGAGAGACGGCGGCGGCCGAGCGCGCCACGAGCTACTACTGGGGCGAGCCGAGGCTGCACGGGCACGTGCGCGCCATCCTGGAGGAGGCCGTCGCCTCGGGTGACGACCGGCTGGAGCAGCTCGCCCGCCGATTCCTGCGCTGAGCGCGAAGCGAGGCGGTAGATTCCGCGCGCTCCGCGTGCGTGCGTCGCGCGCACGGATGGCCACTCCCGCACCACCGCGCCACATGTCCATCGAACGTCAGGTGACCGACCTTGCCATCCGCCTGATGGAGGTGGACTCCACCAGCGGGGACGAGGCGACGGTCGTGTCGGTCGCCGACGAGATGCTCACCAGCCGCCGCTGGTTCACCGACCGCATCGCCGTCTCGCCCGGTCGCGACGCGCTCCTTGCCCTGGGCGCCGCGGACCCGGTGCTCACCCTCTCCACGCACCTGGACACCGTGCCGCCATACCTGCCGCCTCGGCTGGATGGCGAGGTGTTGCACGGGCGTGGGGCCTGTGATGCCAAGGGGATCGCGGCATCGATGATCCTGGCGGGCGAACGGCTGCGGGCGCGCGGCATTCCCGTCGCCCTCCTCTTCGTGGTGGGCGAGGAGACGACGCACGACGGCGCGCGGGCCGCGAACGCTCGCCCCACCACCTCGCGCATCCTCATCAACGGCGAGCCGACGGAGAACACCCTCGCCGTGGGGACCAAGGGCGCGCTGCGCGTCGTGGTGCGCACGCAGGGGCGCGCCGCGCACTCCGCGTATCCGCAGTTCGGCAAGTCGGCCACGCGCGAACTGGTGAAGGTCCTGGCCACGCTCGACGACGTCCCCTGGCCCAGCGACCCGGTGCTGGGTGCCACGACGGTGAACATCGGGCACCTGGCCGGCGGCGTCGCGGACAATGTCTTTGCTCCCACCGCCGAAGCGCGACTCATGCTTCGGCTGGTCACCGGGGCCGACGAGGTCTGGCCGCTCCTGGAATCATGGGCGGGCGACCGCGCCACGCTGGAACGGGGCACGATGGTCCCCCCGGTGCGCCTGGGAACGGTGGAGGGGTTCGCCACGAGCGTCGCGGCCTTTGCCACCGACATTCCCGAGCTGACCAACTGGGGAACGCCGTACCTCTACGGGCCCGGCTCCATCCAGGTCGCGCACACGGTGGACGAGCAGGTCACGGTGCCGGCCCTGGTGGAGGCGGTGTCGGGCTACGAACGCCTGGCGCTCCTGGCGCTGGATCGCCACGGACTCACCCCCGAGTCGAGGGGGACGGCGTGACGGGTGGCGCCAGGAGCGACGTGCGGCGTGGCGCCTACTTGAGCCAGAGCCAGAGACCGTAGACGCCGACGAACAGGCCACCCACGGCGATCGCGGTCCCCACGTCGTCGCCGATCAGGAGGCCCCCCAGGAAGGCCGCCCCCCCAACGATGGCGAGCGTCTGCCCGCGCCCGTTCCCCGCCGCCGCG
>CAZVDJ010000810.1:0-2352 GCA_964626245.1 uncultured Gemmatimonadaceae bacterium | reverse complement strand
AGCCCGCGCCGTCGCCCCTTTCGCCAATCACATTCCTGCGGTTGATTGCGACAGTCGGCCGAGGATGCCCTCGTCTTCCCGTCTTCCCGTCTTCTCGTCTTCTGCCCCATTGATCTCCCTCAACAACGTCCACAAGGCATTCGGCTCAAAGAAAGTGCTGCAGGGCTTCACCCTCGACGTCGCCGAGGGGGAAACGATGGTCATCATCGGCTATTCGGGGACGGGAAAGTCAGTCGCCATCAAGCACATCGTGGGGCTGCTCGAGCCGGATGAGGGGACGGTGTCCGTCGACGGACTGGAGGTCCCCAGGCTCTCCCGGCGCGACCTCTACGCCCTGCGCGCACGCATCGGCTACGTCTTCCAGTTCGCCGCCCTCTTCGATTCGCTCTCCATTGGCGAGAACGTCGCCATGGGGCTGCGCAAGCAGGGGAAGCTCTCGCCCAGGGAAATAGACGCCCGGGTGCAGGAGGTGCTGGAACTCGTCGACCTCCCCAACGTGCAGGATCGCTTTCCCGCCGAGCTATCCGGCGGCATGCGCAAGCGCGTCGGACTCGCCCGGGCCATCGCGCTCCGGCCCAAGTACATCCTCTACGACGAGCCCACCACTGGACTCGACCCGGTGACCAGCGACTTGATCGACGAGCTGATGATCCGCATGCGCGAGAAGCTCGGCGTGACCAGCATCGTCATCACGCACGACATGCGCAGCGCATATCGCGTGGGGACGCGGATCGCGATGCTGTACGAGGGCAAGGTGCGCCAGGTGGGAACGGTCGACGAGATCCGCAACACGGACGATCCCATCGTGCGACAGTTCGTGGAGGGACGTCCCGACCTGGAGCCCGAACCCGCGCACGAGGCGTAGGCGATGGCCGGGCAGCAGGGGCGGGTGCGCGAGGAGATCTCGGCCGGCGGCGTCGTGGTGCGCATCGACGACGGTCGCCCCCTGTACCTGCTCATTCGCGACTCGTACCGCAACTGGGGATTTCCCAAGGGGCATCTCGAGAACGGCGAGACCGCCGACGCCGCCGCAGTGCGCGAGGTAGAGGAGGAGACCGGACTCTCCGGGCTGCGGCTGCGGGGAGCCATCGAGACCATCGACTGGTACTTCCGCTTCCGCGGGAGGCTGATCCACAAGGTCTGCCACTTCTACTTGATGGAGACCGAGAGCGCCGTGACCTCACCACAGCGCGCGGAGGGGATAACCGCGTGTCGCTGGGAGCCGTACGAGCGCGCGTCAACGCTCGTGTCGTACGAGAATGCCCGGGCGGTGCTGCGGCGCGCCCATGACCTGGTCAGCGCGCCCTCTTCTGCCCCCTGACCCGCATGCCCGCCGCGCCACTGGGGACACATGTCCCCCTTGCCGTCGTCGCGTTGGCGTCGCGCGAGCGTGGGCGCGCCATCGTGCGCGATGCCTTTCCGCGCCGTCGCACACGACTCACGCTCGCGCGCACGGCGCGTGAGTTCGAGCGAGCCTTCCGCAGCGGCCTGGTGGACGCGGCAATCGTGGATCTGGGTAGCCACGCCGATGACGTGATGCGAGCCATCGAGCTGGCGCGCGAGTTTCCCAGCGCGCCGTTCTTTGCGCTCACCCCGTTTCGTGCCAGCGACGCGTCGCTGGCGTCGCGCGCCATCGCCTACGACTTCGCCGACATCCTGATGGAAGGGGTGGACGATCACCTCCTGCGCGAGCTCGTGGTGCCGCGCGCCTTTACCACGCGATTCGCGCAGGCCCTGGACGATCCGCCCGAGGTGATGCGAGTGGACACGCCGCTTCGACGCGAGAGCTGGCGCGTGGTGGTGTCGCACGGCGGGCGTCCGATTCACACGAACACGGTGGCCGAGGAGCTGGGGGTGACGCGGGAACACCTGAGCCGCGCGTTCGGCGCCGCCGGCGCCCCCAACCTCAAGCGCGTGATCGACCTCGTGCGACTCGCGGCAGCCGCCGAGTTGAGCAAGAACCCGGGCTACGACGTGGGCGACGTCGCGCGAGTCCTGGGATTCGCCTCGTCGTCGCACCTGAGCACGACCTCTCAGCGCATCGTGGGGACGCGCCCAACCTCCCTTGCTCGGCTCCGCACCGTCGACCTCATGGATCGATTCACCCACGGTCGCATGAGGAGCCGCCCGGTGGTTCGGGGGCGTCGGGGCGGGGTGGCGTAGCCGCCGGGAGCGGCGCGCCGCCCGACCGAGGCGGCGGGGTTCACCGCCTTGTCTCCACGCCGTTCGCCGCGCGCCGGCCGGTCGTCCCACGGCCTGGCGCGCGGGGCGCTGGCCTTCCCGGGTGATCGGACGCACCGTTCCCGGACGCGCCGTTCCCGGACGCGCCGTTCCCGGACGCGCCGTTCCCGG
>CAZVDJ010000809.1:0-2353 GCA_964626245.1 uncultured Gemmatimonadaceae bacterium | reverse complement strand
CCCGCGGCGAGTGGCTGGGCGCCTTCGCCCTCTCCGAGCCGGACGCCGGATCGGACGCGGCGTCGCTGCGCACGCAGGCGGTGCGCGACGGCGATCACTACGTGCTCAACGGGGTGAAGGCCTGGGTCAGCGCCGGTGGACACGCCGACGTCATCCTCGCCATGGCCCGCACGGATTCCCCCAACGACCGAAAGGGGGCCCGCGGCATCTCCACCTTCATCGTCACCCCCGACCTTCCCGGATTTGCCGTCGGCAAGAAGGAGGACAAGATGGGACTGCGCGGGTCCGAGACCGTGCAGCTCGTCTTCGACGACCTGCGCGTTCCTGCGGAGAACCTGCTGGGCGCGGAAGGGATGGGCTTCGTGTATGCCATGCAGTCGCTCGACAACGGCCGGCTGGGAATCGCCGCGCAGTCCATTGGCATCGCGCGCTCGGCGCTGGAGCACTCCGTGCGCTACGCCGCCGAGCGCAAGCAGTTCGGCAAGCCGATCAAGGAGTTCCAGGCCATCCAGTTCAAGCTGGCCGACATGGCCACGAAGATCTCCGCCTCACGTGCGCTGCTGCACGCCGCCGCCGCCGCCAAGGACCGCGGCCAGCCCATCACGCAGTTCGGCTCCATGAGCAAGCTCATGGCGTCGGAGACGGCCATGTGGGTCACCACGCAGGCCATCCAGATCTTCGGCGGCTACGGCTACGTGAAGGAATACCCGGTGGAGCGACTGTTCCGTGATGCCAAGGTGACCGAGATCTACGAAGGCACCAGCGAGATCCAGCGCATCGTCATCGCCCGCGAACTCTACGCCAGGTCCTAGTCCGTCCTCCCGTCTCCCATCTCCCGTCTCCCGTCTCCCGTCTCATGAACCTGTTCGATACGATCTCCGGCATGGGCCACGAACAACTCGTCATCTGCCACGACGAGTCCTCGGGGTACCGCGGCATCATCGCGATTCACGACACCACGCTCGGTCCCGCGCTGGGCGGCACGCGATTCTGGCAGTATCGCACCGACGAGGAGGCAATCATCGACGCGCTGCGCCTGGCGCGCGGGATGACCTACAAGAACGCAGTGGCCGGCCTCAACCTCGGCGGCGGCAAGGCGGTCATCATCGGCGACAACCGCACCACCAAGCGCGAGATGATCTTCCGCGCCCATGGGCGATTCGTGGAATCGCTCGGCGGGCGTTACGTCACGGCGGAGGATGTGGGGACGAGCACCGCCGACATGGACTTCGTGCACATGGAGACCGACTACGTCGCGGGGCTCGCGACCAAGTCGGGCGACCCCTCGCCGGTCACGGCGCGCGGTGTCTTCCGCGCCATCCAGGCCTGCGCCAAGCACCGCTGGGGATCGGAGTCGGTGGCGGGCAAGACGGTGGCGGTGCAGGGGCTCGGCAACGTGGGCTACTATCTCTGCAAGGAGCTGCACGCGCACGAGGCCAAGCTGGTCGTCACCGACATCGACGCCACGCGCGTGAAGCGCGTCGTGGACGAGTGTGGCGCCCGCGCCGTGGAGCTGGACGCCATCTACGGCGTGCAGGCCGACATCTTCGCCCCCTGTGCCCTGGGCGGGATCATCAACGACGAGTCGCTGCCCAAGCTGCGCGCCGAGATCATCGCCGGCGCCGCCAACAACCAGCTGCTGCTGGCCGAGAAGCACGGCGCGGAACTGGAGCGGAAGGGGATCCTCTATGCGCCCGACTTCGTGGCCAACGCCGGCGGCGTGATCAACGTGTACAGCGAGCTCGCCGGGTGGAGCTCGCAACGGGCGCTGCGCAAGGCGGACGAGATCTACGACACCACGCTCGGCGTCTTCGAGATCGCGCGCGAGCAGGGGATCCCGACGTACGAGGCCGCCGATCGCCTGGCCGAGCGTCGCTTGCAGGCCGTTGGCGGACTGGTTCGCACCTGGCCCCAGTGGCCCCGCAAGAGCTGACAGAGCCAGAAGACGAGACGACGAGAGGACGAAAGTCCGACAGCACCCGTGCCCAACGCGGCACGTCCCCTCTGGCGTCTTTGCTCCGAGTGCTACACTTCAACGCGCGTCTCCCGTCTCCCATCTCCCGTCTCCCATTGCCCGAGCTCATCCCCATCGCCTCCGATCACGCCGGCTTCGAGCTGAAGAACAAGCTGGTGGCGCGCCTCAAGGCGCTGGGATACGACGCGCAGGACCTGGGGCCCGATTCGCCGGCCTCCGCCGACTATGCCGACTTCGCGCATCCGCTTGCCTCGCGCGTGGAGCACGGGGAAGTGAGGCGCGGCGTCCTCCTGTGCGGCACGGGGCTGGGGATGTCGTACGCCGCCAACCGGCATCACGGGGTCAGGGCGGCGGTGGCCTGGAGTCCGGAAGTGGCCA